>JBKJIP010000265.1:0-8340 GCA_046598515.1 Fimbriimonadaceae bacterium
GGGGTCTGGGGTCTGGGGTCTGGGGTCTGGGGTCTGGGGTCTGGGGTCTGGGCGGCGTATAGCCGCCCACAACCCTCCGTGCCCGGGGACCTGCTCCTGCCTAAACCCTAAACCCTAAACCCCAGACCCTTGTCCATACCGGACAACACCCAATCGCCAATCGCCAATCCCCAATCCCCAAACCCAAGACCCTAGACCCCAAACCCTAGACCCCAGACCCTAGGAACATCGCAACTAAACGCCCCCCTGCCCCGTGTGTTAATATGGATTCGATTCAATCGAGTCGGAGACTCAACAGGATATGAAACTCAAAACACCCGGCAAGATCGCCGTTCTGATCGTCCTTATCGGATTGATTTTCGGCGGCTACAAGTTCATGAGTGGCCGAGGAATGCTCGACAACATCATTCCTCAAAGGGGTACGCAGGCCTCAGTGGTTCCCGTAGTGCCCGATCTTCCGCAGGGGCCGAACTCCAGCATCACCCCCGAGTCCGTCGGCAAGATCAATATTCCGGGCGATCAAACCGCGGGGTCCGGTAGCGAGATCAAGTTCCTCGTGTGGGCTTGGAACTCGCAGATGGGCATGATGTTTGCCAATGGCGGACCTCAAACTACGGAAGGAAGCTTGATGGCCAAAAACGGCATCAACCTCACCCTCGAGCGCCAGGACGACGTCTCGAAGATGCAGGAAGCCCTCCTCGCTTTCGCAACGGAATTGGAGCGGGGAACGCCAAACCCCAAAAATGGCGCCAACTTTGTGGCGATCATGGGCGACGGTGCGGCCGCGTTCTTAGCCGGTTTGAATCCTCAACTTGAAAAGCTTGGACCGGACTTCCGCGCAAAGATTGTCGGATCATGCGGCTATAGCCTGGGTGAGGACAAGTTTATGGGGCCGCAAGCCTGGAAGAACAATCCCCAGCTTGCAAAGGGCGGCATCGTCTCCGGTTACCTGCGAGACGGCGACTGGAACATCGCCCAAAAGTGGCTCGCGGACAACGGCATCAAGAACAATCCGGATGAGAAAACCTACGACCCCGACGCCCTCAACTGGGTCGCGGCCAACGACTACATCGACGCTTGCGAAAAGTACATCGCTGGCTTTAGCGAAGAGCGGCCCGTCGTTCGCGACGGAAAGCCGACGGGTCAGAAGAAGCGAATCACCGTTCAGTCGGTTGTAACCTGGACCCCCGGCGACGTTATCGTCGCGGAGAAGAAAGGCGGGCTCGTCAGCATCGTCTCCACCAAAGAGTATTCGGGGCAGATGCCGAACGCGATCATCGGTATCGATCGCTGGATGAGGAACAACACCGATAAGGTCGAAGGGATGCTTCAGGCCATCTTCGATGGCGGCGGCGCGGTTCGGTCCAGTTCGAAGGCTCTACAGAAAGCGGGCGAGATAAGCCAGCAGGTTTACAATGAGGATGGCGCGGACGCGGACTACTGGGTTAAGTACTACAAGGGTACGACACAGCGTGACAAGCAGGGCCTGATGGTCGAGCTTGGCGGGTCCTACGTCAACACGATCGTTGACAACATGCTTCTCTTCGGCCTCTACCCAGGTTCTGCGAATGCCTTCGCCGACACCTACACGGTTTTTGGCAACGTCGTGAAGGCTCAATATCCTGATCTGGTTCCGAGTTTCCCTCCGGCATCGGTAGCGATCGATACCCGATATGTCGCCGCACTTGGGAAGCGCAACAGTTCAGTTGCGTCAGTGAAGCCGAACAAGATCGATACCCCGATCTCGGGGAACGCATCGAAACCCACACCGAATAGCGGTAGAACGATCAGCAACCGCGCTTGGAATATCAACTTCAAGTCGGGCAGTGCCGAGTTCACGCCGACGACGACGTCGACGCTCGAACGGCTGCGCCAAGAACTGGTTATCGCCGGTGGTGCACGCATCGAGATTCATGGCCACACCGACAACGTCGGAAACCCGGAAAGCAACATGAACCTCTCCGAGGCTCGAGCTTTCGCCGTGAAGAAATGGATGCAGCGAAAAAACCCGGTTAACTTCAACGACAACCGTTTGAAGGTCTTCGCTCACGGTCAAACGAACCCCGTCGTTCCGAATAGCTCGGAAGGCAACCGGGCGCGGAACCGCCGCGTTGAAATCAAGCTCGTAGCAAACTAACAATGTCAACCGTAGCCGACAATCATCCACGCCCGAAGCCAGCCTTGCTTCGGGCGTTCCTTCCGAATGAGGCGCTGTCGGGAAGCGCCATGAAAATAGTCATCGCGGTTCAAATCGCGCTGTTCTTGATCATCTGGATTACATCGCCGTTCAAGGTTCTCCCCCGGCCAAATGAAGTTGCCACGGCAATCTCCGAGTTGTGGAGCCAAGGCGTTGGACAGGACCTCATTCAGAGCTTCTCGCTGAACATCAAAGCGATTGCCCTGACCACGGCCATTTCGCTCACCTTGAGCTATCTAACGGTCATGCCCTTTTTCAGACCCCTCGCCAACGCGTTGGGCAAGGGTCGTTTTCTCAGCTTGACGGGCTTCACCTTGATCTTCACCCTTATGGTTGGCGGCGGGCAGCCTCTGAAACTGACGCTGCTGGTTTTCGGGATGACCGTATTCTTTATCACGTCGATGGCATCCGTCGTTTCCTCCATTCCAAAGGAGGATTTCGACCATGCGCGCACGCTTCGGATGAGCGAGTGGCGCACGGTTTGGGAAGTGGTCGTGTTGGGAACCGCCGACAAAGCCTTCGAAGTGATGCGTCAGAACGCCGCAATCGGTTGGATGATGCTGACGATGGTTGAGGGCATCTCGCGCTCTGAGGGCGGCATCGGGGCCGCGCTCCTGAACCAAAACAAGCACTTCAACATCGAGCATGTCTTCGGCATCCAGGTCTTGATTCTGCTGGTTGGCGTCTTTCAGGACTATCTCATTGGAGCTTTCCGCAAGATGTGCTGTCCCTATGCCGACCTCAAACTGGAGCGTAAGGGCGGATGATCCACGATTACGCAGTTAACGAGTTGATTCTCAAGGTCAACAACGTCTCCAAGGCGCTCGGCGGACGCATGATCTTGAAGGATGTGGATCTTGAGATCAAGAACATCGTTCGGCCCGGACATAACCAGGGCCAGGTGGTCAGCCTGCTCGGCCCTTCGGGTGTGGGCAAGACCACCTTGTTTCGCCTTCTGGCCGGACTGGACAAGCCGGACACCGGCACGATTCTAATAGGCGAACACCAGAAGCCGGTAGAGCGAGGCATGGTTGGGGTTGTTGCCCAGCACTATCCGCTGTTTGCCCACCGCACGGTGCTCAGCAATCTGCTCATCGCGGGCAAAATGGCGGGGCTCTCGGCCACGATGGCGAATGAGAAGGCAAAACGCCTCTTGGCTCAGTTTCTAGTGGATGGTTCGGAGAACAAGTATCCGAGTCAACTCAGCGGCGGCATGCGGCAGCGTATCGCCATCGCCCAGCAGTTTATGTGTTCCGAGAACTACATCCTCATGGACGAGCCTTTTTCCGGCCTCGACCCCCTGGCGGTCGAACGGGTGATCCAGTTCATCCATGAGATTGCCGGAGCGGACGAGTTCAACACGATCATTATCGTCACTCACGATGTCGAGGCTGCGATTCAAGTTAGCGACACCATCTGGCTCTTAGGTCGTGAGCGCGACCCTTCGGGGGCACCCGTAGACGGGGCCAAAATACAGGCGAGCTACAACCTGATCGATCGAGGCCTTGCCTGGCAGCCGCACGTTTTCGACAAGCCGGAGTTCCACCAAATGGCGAAGGACATCCGTGACGTCTTTCCCAGGCTCTAACGGGTCACAACGCCTGCCCCAGATTCGTATACTGGGATACGCATGATTACTCGACGCGATGCATTGAAAGGTATGGCCGCCGTGGGCGGCATCTTGACTTTGGGCGAGGCTTTCGCCGGTCATAAGCAGGCTGGGCAGTTTGAACTGCCGCCGCTAGGCTACGCCCCGGATGCGCTGGAGCCGTTCATCGACGTGCAGACGATGACGATCCACCACGGCAAGCATCACCAGACGTACGTGGATCGACTAAATGCAGCCGTGGCAAAGGAATCTTCGCTCGCGGGCAAGCCGATCGAGCAAATGCTCAAGTCGCTAGATACGATTCCGGAAAGCGTTCGCAAGGACATCCGCAATCATGGCGGCGGACATTCCAACCATTCGATCTTCTGGAAAATGCTGAAGAAGGACGTGAAGATGCCGGACGACTTGGCGAAGGCGCTCACGGGCACGTTCGGGTCCATCGAGAACTTCAACACCCAGTTCGCGGATGCCGCGACGAAGGTGTTCGGCAGCGGCTGGGCCTGGCTCGTGGTTCGCGATAACAAGTTGGTTATCGAGTCGACCCCCAATCAAGACACCCCCCTCTCAACCGGCGGCTTTCCGGCTCTGGGAATCGACGTCTGGGAGCATGCCTACTATTTGAAGTATCAGAATCGGCGCGCCGAGTACATCAAGGCGTTCATGAGCGTGGTCAACTGGGACTTCGTTGCGGGTCGACTGCGGGAAGGTTAGAACTGCTGAATTGGGAGAGCGGCGGATGTATTGTGCCGCCGTATCCAAGCATTCAGGTTCAAACTAAGCTGCCCGCGGGGCACGATGCATCCCCGCGCTCCATGAAAGTTCAAAGATTTAGCTGCTAAGTTCCATCGGCAACGAAAGGCCACTAACCGCGAAATGGAAAGGTCTCCCCTTCCACAACTCTCGGCTTCGGCCGGTAGTCGTTGATCCCCTCGACCGGCTTGCCTCTCAATAGGAACAGGCTCGGCCATGGGCTGTCACAGATAACCCGTGTCGTAGTCGGGATATACCGAATTGTCAGGCCGCATCGCCTTCGTGGCGAGGTGTTGGTGTAGGATCCGTGGATGATGTTTGGGTGATGTACTTCTACGCCGCCCGCGTCAAGAGCGATATCGACGGCTTTCGATTCGTCAACGAACTCGGCTGGCGTTTCGCGATCCAAAACAGCTCCCTTCGCGCTGGCGTCTTCCATGGGAATGAGATTCAGTTTGTGCGTGCCCGGAATGACCCGCATGCAGCCGTTCGAGGCATCGGTTTGATCAACCGCGAGCCACAGCGACACTACTTCCATCGGCTCCAGCGGCCAATAGCCGCCGTCCTGATGCCACAAGACCTCCTGACCCGTGAACGGGGGCTTGGAGATATAGTGGGATGCGAAAAGCGCGATGTTGGGGCCGATGAAATTTTGGGCTATGTCGAGCAGCCGGTCATCCGCTACTAAGCGGTACCAGAAGGGATCATGCTCCATCAGATTGGCATGGAGTTGTTCGCCGCGCAGTTCGGGGTGTTTCTTCTGCAGCCAATCCACATGGTCGCTCGCCTCCTTAATGAGATCCGCGTCCAGCACATTGGGGAAGAGCAGATAGCCGTCCCGATTATACTGCTCGGCGATCGTCATGCCGGCTTCGCCTTCGTGGCCCAAGCGGCTGCTGCTTTGGGTTCACCCAGCACCTGCGTCTCGCTCGGGGCGATGCCACTCTCCTCGGCCGCAATTGCCGCTTTCAGCGACTGGAGGGCAACCTCGATCTGATCCTCATCCGGCTCGGAAGTCGTGATGTACTGCGTCATCAGCCCCGGCCAGAACAGAACGCCGACCCACTTTTGACTGCGGAACTTGCCGGCGATTCGGATGAGTTCGTAGGAGATGCCCGCCACCACGAGAAGAAGCGGAATCTCGACCAAGAAGCGCACTAGGCTCTGGATGAGCCAGGGCAAATCGGGCCTGGGAATGAACGTGAAGATCGCCAAACTAACGATAAGCACAATGACCGCAAAGCTTGTTCCGCACCTAGGATGGAGGCGAGTTTGGGCTTTGCAATTCTCGAATGTCAGTTCCTGGTTTGCCTCCAGGGTATTGATCGCTTTGTGCTCAGCCCCGTGATACTGGAAGACCCTTTGTATCTCCGGCAAACGGCTGATGAGCCAGATATAGCCGATAAACATGATGATCTTGATGATCTCGGTGATCAGGTTCGTGCGCCAATCGGGAACGCCTTTGTGCACAGAACTGACGAGCGAACTCGGCGCGAGCCCGGCTGCCTTTGATAGCTCTTCCGTGGCTTCGGCGGTCTTCGCGTTCCGCAGTTTGCCTGAGGGAGTCAACTCGATGACGAACTGACCGGCGGCTTCCGTGACCTTCACATCCCGCATCCCCGCATCTTGGAGCTTGTTGCGGACGGAGGCGGCGGTAACGCCGTCGGGCTGGGTGTAAGTTGCCTTAAGGCTAGGATTGCCGGCTATACCTGCAGAAATCAGATTGGGCAAGTACTGGAAAATGAAGAGGCCGATGACGACGGAGACGATCATCGTGCCGATGATCAGACCGTCCTGCATCTTGGCGCTAGGTGCCTTGGCCGCTTTGGTCGCCTTCCCGGCTTGCTCGACAGCGGGATCGAGAGGCGTTTCGGCGCCTGACCCGGGCGTCTCGAGCGGCTGATACTCTTCATCGAGTTGGACGTTGGAGGCGAAGCGCATCGAGCGCAGCCCCAAAGCCATCGAATCGAGAATAGCCAATGCGCCGCGGAGGAAGGGGAGTTTGAGCCACTTCTGCCGGCCGATCCAGGTCTTCTCGATCGCCTCTGTTCGCAAGACGATCTGTTGGTTAGGCGCTCGGCAAGCGACAGAGAAAAACTTTGGCGAACGCATCATCACGCCTTCGATGATCGCTTGGCCGCCATATTGGAGGTATTCACCCTTGGGCACAGTCAGGCAGTAAACCCTATTTACGTTCCGCACTTAAACAGGCTCGACTAAGCCTCCATTTTTGGATTGATGAAGGATCATCTTGCGGGCCGTGCTACGCTAACGATTGCGTCATGACCAAGCTCTTGATTCTCGCCGCCGCAATGGCCCTCGCCGCCGCCATCCCCGCCCAAGTCCCGAAGGACGAGCGCATGAAATGGTTCCGGGAGGCCCGGTTTGGGATGTTCATACACTGGGGTCTCTATGCCATTCCCGCCGGCAAATGGGGCTCTGCGACCGGACACGGAGAGTGGATTCGAGAAACGGCGAAGATTCCAGTCGAGGAATACGACAAGCTGCAAGCTCAGTTCAATCCGACGAAGTTCGATGCCGATGAATGGGCGGCAATCGCAAAGCGTGCGGGCATGAAGTACGTGGTCATCACCACAAAGCACCACGACGGCTTCGGGCTGTTCAAGTCAAAGCTCACGGATTGGGACGTCGAGAACACGCCCTACAAGAAGGACATCATGGCGGAGATCGCGCGGGCCTACCGCGCTCAGGGATTCCGGATCGGTTGGTACCACTCGATCATGGATTGGCATCACCCGGACTACCTTCCCCGCCGCCCGTGGGAGATCCAGGCACGTCCGAACGGCAATGCGAACTTCGACCGTTACAACGCGTTCCTCCAAGGTCAAGTCTCGGAGTTGCTGACAAACTACGGAAAGATCGACCTGATGTGGTTCGACGGCGAATGGGAGTCGACCTGGAATCACAAGTACGGGCAGTCTCTTTATGATCACTGCCTTAAGATGGCCCCAAATGTGATCGTGAACAACCGCGTCGATGTCGGGCGCGGCGGGATGGGCGGCATGTCCGACGCCGGCTATGCGGGCGACTATGGCACGCCGGAGCAAGAGGTTCCGGCCAAGGGCATTCCGGGTGTGGATTGGGAGTCCTGTATCACGACGAACACGCACTGGGGCTTCAATGCCCTCGACAAAAACTATAAGTCCGGCAAGGACCTGATCCGCCTTCTAGTGGATGTCGTCTCCAAGGGCGGAAACCTGCTCCTCAACGTCGGTCCGCGAGCGGATGGCACCTTCCCTCCTGAGCAGGTCGAGCGATTGGCGCACATCGGCAAGTGGATGGACGTGAATGGCGAGTCGATTTACGGCACAACCGCTTCGCCCTTCAGCACCCTTGGATTCGGCCGCTGCACCCAGAAGGGCCGAACGCTCTATTTCCAAGTTTTCGATGCGCCCAAGGATCTCAAACTCCGACTGCCGATGCTCGGCAGCAAAGTCTCCCGGGTCTCGGTCCTCGGCGCGGGTGAGCTTCCCTTCTCTGAGGGTAACGATGGCCTAGTTATCGACGTCGCGAAGGCGAAAATGGATGCCGATGCGACGGTCGTGAAGGTCGAACTGGCGGAGGAACTGCGCGTCTTCGATGCCCCCACGATCAACGGATTCGCGGGTGAAGAAGTGGGGTCAATCCCGTTTGTTGGCTCGATTCAGGTCAAGCTCACGCCAGCCCATAAGGATTTCGAAATCCGCTACGCGTCGGGAGGAAGTGAACCGACACTTCAGTCAACGCCTGGCACAGTGACGCAGACTTTCGGCGTGTCGACCTT
>JBKJIP010000478.1:0-3688 GCA_046598515.1 Fimbriimonadaceae bacterium
GGGGAAACGATCAGCCGAATCGAAGTCCAAAAGAGCCCCGACGGCGTCGCGATGAGACCAGGCAAATCCTAAGTCCCGGGAGGGAACCTTACGGGGGAAAGGAGGCTTTGTAGTCACCCTTCAGCTTCAGTCGGAAACTACAAGCTTTCGGCGAGGGACGGGCATCCTAGCCCCACATGGCTCTGGCATTTCCTAGCTCCACCCTTCCCGCGACTTTTCGCGGGAATGGCTGGGAGTATGGGGCAACCTCCCATCGTCCCCAGCGGGGACACACATTGGTGGCCAGGGGTCGAAGACCCCTGGTAAAAGGCCCCGGCCCAACAAAAGCCCGCTGGGCAAAACGCAGACGACGAGCGCGATAGCGCGAAGGAGATGCGCTTTGCCCTGCGGGCGTTGCGCATGGCGCTCAGCCTCAAAGTCGCCCCGCAGGGCGGGGCTAAGTTTGGGTGGCACCCGCCTCGCAGGCCGCCGACCGCACTTCAATTCTCGACCGCCTCACAATCAGCACCGCAAGAAATCCGCCAGCAATGACATCAAACGACGCGCAGAAGCCGGGCCAGTAGGCTGGGACGCCGGGGTTTTGGATGAGCAGGTGGTGGAAGCCGTCGAAGACGCCATGGCCAACGAGGCCGACCACGATCAGCCATGGGCTCTTTTTGAAGGCCACCGCCGCGAGCGCGAAGAAGGCAATGGCAATCAAGGACTCTGCGACCAGCGCCCTCACGGTTCCGCCCATCACGGCGAAGAGCACGTAGTAGGTGGCGACGACGAGAACCATCGTCGCGTAGAACGCGCGCTGGCGGTCGAGGCCGACGACGGCGGCGAAGGTGCAGATGACGGCGGCGAGGCCGATTCCAACGAGATATTCCATTTCACTTCCTCCAACTTTGGTGAAGAGCGGACTCCTTTCACCACCCCTACAGCGTATCCCTCCGCCGCCCCGCGATCCTTGAACGAATCGGCTACATTTCCAGGCTCGCCCAGCTACAATAAACCGTCGCGAGGGACGGGGGCATGGCACAGAAGAACACGGAGTATCAGTGGCTCAGCGAGCCCCACTGGAACCTATGGGAGGGCGGATTCCTCCTCATCGGCCGCGCCTCCGGCGTTGTGCCTGCCCACGCCCATCATGCGATCCAGATCGTGATCGCGCTCGACGACCATGTCGCCATCTGCGGCGAAGACCAGCCGTGGCAAAAGGGGAGTGGGGTCATCGTGCAACCCGATGTGGTCCACTCCTTCGACTGCTGCGGGGCCTTGGGCGCAATGCTGTTCGTCGATCCGGAATCGAGCGAAGGGATGTGGCTGCAAGCGATCAACCCCCCTCCCCACGAGACGAACATTCAAGGAGAGGGGGGGATTGTGATTGTTCCGGAGGCTCGTCTGGCCTCCTGCATCGCCGAGTTGCGGGCGTACCTCGAACAGCCCTTCGACAGCATGGAGATGGGCGAGAGGATTCGGCGGTGCGTGCATGCGCTTTGCCCCGGCGCGCCCCCTTCGCGCAAGCCCGATCCGCGAGTCACCACCGTGCTCGCCACGATCCGCGAACGGGACGATCTGCGGATGTCGCTCGAAGAAGCGGCGGAGCTGGCATTTCTCTCCCCTAGCCGATTCGCGCACTTGTTTAAGGATCAGCTCGGGTTGCCCTACAGCCGCTACATGCTCTGGCGCAAACTGACCCGGGCGATGGTGGCCATCGCGTCGGAGCGAACGATCTCCGCCGCCGCCCATGCCGCCGATTTCGCCGACTCGGCCCACTTGACGCGGACCTTCTATCAAATGTTCGGGATGGCGCCCTCCGTCCTGATGCGGGGTCGGTTCGCCGAGATTCCGTCGCCGTTCATTGCTTCGTAAATCGTAAATGGTAAATCGTAAATCGACGAACCGGCCCTTAGATGCTTACGACCACGTTGCCTCGCTTACGGCCGGCGTCAACATATGCGTGTGCCTCAGCAATCTTGTCGAGGGAGTAGATCCTCTCCACCGGCACACGATAAGCGCCCGATTCGACGGCCTGCTTTAGAAATTCGAGATCGGCGAGAGACCAGGGCGCGGGGCCGGAAATCACTTTGTGCCCGCTGCCTTTCGAGGTAAACGCCGCTTGCAGGATGTCGGGCAAGTTCGCCGAGACC
This sequence comes from Fimbriimonadaceae bacterium, assembly GCA_046598515.1. Lineage (GTDB taxonomy): Bacteria > Armatimonadota > Fimbriimonadia > Fimbriimonadales > Fimbriimonadaceae > JANJUB01. The sequence goes on from JBKJIP010000478.1 coordinate 2,133, forward strand.
AGGAGCAGGCGACCATTCTCCTTCAGCGAGTTCCGTGCCGCTTTGTAGTTGAGCGTTCCCGATGCGTCGAGGATGACATCGTACGTCTCGCCGCTTTGCGTGAAGTCTTCCTTCGTGTAGTCGATGACCCGATCCGCACCAAGCGACAAGGCGAACTCGAGGTTCCGCGAACTGCAAACCGCCGTCACTTCGGCACCCAGGTGCTTGGCCAGCATCACCGCCGCCGAGCCGACGCCTCCGGCGGCGCCCAGGATGAGAACCTTGCTCCCCGGCTTCACGTCTCCGCGTCGGAGAAAGGCGAGGGCGGTAGTCCCGCTCGCGGCCATCGCCGCTGCCTCGGAGAACGACATGTTCGCGGGCTTCGCGATCACGGCCGAGTCTTGGGAGACGGCCTTGAATTCGCTATGGCATCCGAGCTTGGTGCCGGTGTAGAGGATCACCTCGTCGCCGACTTTGAACTTGGTGAAATCCTTTCCGATCGCGACGATGACGCCAGAGAGTTCGGAGCCGAGGATGGGTTGCCGCGGCTTGGAAATGCCGAGGGCAAGGCGTCCGATAAGTCCGAATCCGGCCGGCATCTTCAGAGCGCGAACACGAGTGTCACCGGTGGTCACGGACGTGGCGACCGTCTGGATGAGGATCTCGTTGTCGGACGGGGTCGGCCTCTCAACATCACGTTGGACAAGGACGGCGGGCGCGCCATAGCGGGGGCAAAAGACAGCTTTCATGGGGTTTGGGGTCTGGGGTTTTGGGTATTGGGGTTTTGGCGCCGCGTTCGTTGGGCCTCCGGCGGCGCCGAGTTTGCATTAATGGGCCTGGCAAGTGCAGGGCGAGCAATTGCACTCCGCGCCGCATCGGCACTCCTGGCACCCGCAGGTGCACTCCGCGCCGAAGCAGGAAGAACAGTTGCATTTGTTGTTGTTTGTAGACATGGGTTTCACCTTCTTTTCTTTGTTTGTTGGATTGCGCCAACGAAAGAAAGTATCGCCCCCAGAGCCGCCGTAAGCATTGAACGAAACGGCTATGTTTCTTGTACAAATCGGCTATCACTCTCCCCCTCTCCGCAATGCATGTGGGTCGCGGATGCCCGTCCCGCGACATTTCCTGGAGGAGATGCTGTAGGGGCTCGGGGAAACTCCTGGTTCCTCCTCGAATCGGATGTCCGTGCCGAGTCGAGGGGGAACCTTTCGGAGGGGGAGAGGGGGCTCTGTAGGTATCGACCAGCTTTGGCGGCGAGAACAGAATGCCGATTGCTAAGAGTCTGAGTCCCCGGAAGGGGACACACATTGGTGGCCACGACACAACAAAGCGGGCGTCGCCCACGCCGCCCAGCCCCCTAAGGGTTGATCCTAAAAGTCCCCGTCTTCTCCCCCGCCGACACCCGCGCCGTCACCGTTACCGTCTTCTGCGAAGTCACCGCCAACGTCGAGATGCTGAAGGTCACATCCGTCGCGCCGGGCGGCACGGTCACCGTCGAAGGGACGGTGGAATAGGCGGAGTTGTCGAGGATCGCGATCACGCGTCCACCCGGCCCCGCCACGCCATTGATGACGACT
>JBKJIP010000157.1:0-4392 GCA_046598515.1 Fimbriimonadaceae bacterium
GCGCCTGCTTGCCGCAACCGAGGCGGCGGGCTTTGATGCCCTAATAACGGTGGATCGTGGCATTCGATTTCAGCAGAATTTGACGAAGAGGAGCATCCTTCTAGTGACACTGGTGCCATTACTCATTGAACTGCAACACTTGGAGCCACTGGTGCCTGAGCTACTCAATCAGCTTGCATCGTGGAACGGCATGGATCGATCCATCGTTATCGGACCCTGATCCTTTACATCTGGACTTGCCGCCGGGCCTCATGAGACCAATTCGACCCACTGGACCTGCGACTCAGTCTTCCTCCTCTTCCTTCACATTTTTTTCGATCGTCAGGCCCTTCTTCTTCAGACCACGACCGTGGGCGCCGGACCACTCCGTGGGATACGGCTTGGTGCCCATCACCGAGTGCCAAATCACTCGGTTGAACGTATCGTCGTCGATGGCATCCATCTTCGATAGATCCTGCCTTTCACTCAGCTCGGCCATTTTCCGCAGGAGAGGATCGAGCTTGTCTTTCGTCGGATTCATCTCGTCGAGTGCAATCTCGGCCGGGCGGCACTTGAAGGGCGTTAAATCTGGCGTATCCGTGAAGCAATCCTTCATAACCGGCGAGATGGCGACGAACTGGTTGATTGGGCCCATCCCGAAGATGCGCAGCATCGTGTGAAGCACCGACGTCTGGTTGTAAAACTGCGAGATCGTCTTGCCGCGCTTGGCATATGGGCTGGCGACTAGACAGAGGGAGCGGTGGCCGTCGATGTGATCGAAGCCGTTCTGAGGGTCATCCTCCAAGATGAAGATGGCGGTCTTGGGCCAATGCTTTGAGTTGCTGATCGCCTCCACAATGCGTCCCACGGCCAAGTCGTTATCCGCGAGGTGAGCCCGGGGCGTAGGCACGCCTTCGCCCGTTCCGGACGTGTGATCCTGGGGCAGATAGATGATCGTGAGATTCGCCATCGTTTTCATCTGCGCGAATCGCTCGAGGAAGATGTCGGCGCGGATTTGCTCCGGGATCCCCATCTGCCAGCCCGGGAATTCCTGATCGGTATAGGGGCGAATCCGCTCCAGGTCGATGCTCTTCGTAAACTTGGTTTTCCGCACGCCGGCTTTATGCTCGGCGTAGAGCTCCGTCCAAGAGCGCTTCGGGATGGTTGTGGCATTATCGAACTCGCCAAAGTTCTGGAAACTAAGGCCGCGGGCCAAGAAGGCATCCCAGATGAAGCCGGATTCCGCCGCGTTGATAGCATCGTCGCCGCCATAGGGATAGCTTCTCGTAAAGCCGCCGAAGCTCTTCTCCAGGTACCCGGTCACGGCTCCTTCCATTGCCCAAGAATGACCGTCCGCGGAGTTGACGCCGTTGCAGTAATAGTTGTCCAGAAGGACGAATTCACGGGCGAGCGCATGATGGTTCGGGGTCACTTTCTCGCCGAAGACGCAGAGTTTGGGGTCGCCGTCACCCTCCTTCATGTCTCCGAAAACCTGGTCGTAGGTCCGGTTCTCCTTCAAGATGTAAACAACGTGCTCGATCGGGCTGGTAACGCCGAGCTTGGAAGGGATCGCTTCCGAGCCCTTGGTTTTGCTGCGCTCCATCGCGGCGAGAGCGTCCGTCATGCCCGAGCATCGCTTGGCAACCTCGGTCATCGATTTGAGCTCGGAATCGCTGGGAAGGGTGACGCACTGGATGAGGCCTGAGTAGTTGTAAACGCTGAATTCGCCTCCTTCGCGCGGCTCTCGGCTTCCGGTGCCTTTCACGTTCGCGATCCAGAGTTCATTGCCATCCAGGGCGAGCGCCCCCGGGAACCAACCGGCAGGGATAAAGCCGCGGGTGGAGCGCCGATCCGCATCGACCACTGCGATATCGTTCGTGCCGCCGTTGGCGGCGAAGAGGGTCTTGGCATCAGACGAAAGGGCGATGGCGTTAGGCATGGCACCGAAGGGAAGGCGCCTATCATGCTTCGTCTCGATCTTGGCCGTGACCTTCATGGTTGTGCGATCGATGACGGTAACGATATCGGCGTTGCCATGAGAGACGTACAGTCGCTTGCCGTCGGGATGGGGAAGCACTTGCATGGGCTGAAGAGCCGTTGCCGCGCGGATCTTCTCACCAGTTTTAAGATCGATCCGGAGGATGCTGCCATTGGCGGCAACGCCTCGACTGTCCACACGAACAGGCGATCCGGAGCTCATCAGTTGACCCTCCCAAGCCTCGGGCGGAGCGCCTCCCCAGCAACTCACCCAGACCGTGTCACCTTGAACCAGAACATCGTAAGGAGCGACATCAACCGGGAACGTTCGCAGAACCTTGCCCGCATTGGGATCGACCTCCAGAATCTGGTTCGAGCGGGACGCCGCCACCCACAGATTGCCTCCGACTTTTCGCACGCCCATCGGATAGGCTTCGCCGCCGATATCCGGTTTGGGCAGGGTGATCGTCTTTGTCCAAGCCCATTTTCCGTCCGTCGCCTCACCATAGAGAAGCGTGGATTTTGAAGTGCTCACCCATACGCCCAGGCCGTCTGCAAGAATGCCGTGGCCCGAAGCTCCGCCCGTGATGGGCAATTGTTGAAGGATCTTCTTCGTGGAGCGGTCGATGACGACCAGGTCCGCATTGTCCTTGGCGAAAACCAGCTTGCCGTCGGCGCTGAAGCACAGGTCCACCGGGCGACCCACAAAGGGAATGAGCGTGCCCGCCGGCTCCAGGTATTGGCCGGTGGCCGTGAGGTGCCGATTTTCACCGACTTGACCGACTTTGTCGGCCGTTCGACAGCCGACAACGGACAGAACGAGGACGAGAGCCAAGGCGCGACGCATGTCTCATTATGAGGGTCAGACTGTGTTAAAAAGCTGCGAATCAGAGCCGAACCGGGAAGAGTCGCCGCGGGTACCCTTATGGTTCCCGAGAGCAAGGGCGCTCCGGGGTTTCTCTTATGAAGATTCTCGTTCCTGTAAAGCGAGTCGTGGACCCTTACGCCAAGGTCCGACCGCTTCCGGATGGCTCCGGTATCGATACAAATGGCGTTAAGTTCGAGATCAATCCTTTCGATGAGATCGCTCTCGAAGAGGCTGTGCGCATCAAGGAAAAAGATCCGAGCGTGGTCGTCGTCGCCGTCAGCATCGGATCGAGCGAGTGCGAAGAGCAACTCCGCAAAGCCCTCGCGATGGGCGCGGATCAGGCGATCCTCATCGAGACGTCCGAGACTTACGATTCCTTAGGCATCGCCAAAGAACTCCAAGCCGTGGTTCAGCAAGAGAACCCGGATCTGGTCCTGATGGGCAAGCAAGCCACAGACGACGACAACAACCAAGCCGCCCAAATGCTGGCCGCCAAGTTGGATTGGCCGCAAGCTACTTTCGCTTCCAAGGTTGAAATCGGATCCGGTTCGGTTAAGGTCACTCGAGAGACGGATAGCGGTGAAGAAGTTCTCGAACTGGCGACGCCTTGTCTGGTGACAGCCGATCTGCGTTTGAACGAGCCGCGCTACATCGCCTTGCCCGGCATTATCAAAGCGCGCAGCAAGCCGCTCGAGCGGCGTGCGGCCTCGACTTCAAGCTCGCCGAAGACGCGAACCGTGAAGTTTGACGCTCCGCCCGCTCGGGCGGCGGGGCAAAAGGTTGGCTCCGTGGCCGAATTGGTCGCCGCGCTGAAGGACAAGGGGGTGCTCGCATGAGATTGCTCTTTATCGCTTTCGACGCCGCCGAAGCCCGGCAGGCGAGTGGATTCGGACAGGCTTTGGGTCTGCCCTTTGATGTTCTGCAGGTCACCGGCGATGCCGTGACCGATGGCGGTGCGGAGAAAGTCTTGAACGCCGGACTCAGCGAAGTGCCTCCCGCCGACGGAATCGCCAAGTCATTGGCTGCCCATTGCGGCGGGTACACCCACATCGCCGCGATCTCCAACATGCGCAGCAAGGACATCATGGCCCGCGTCGCCGGCATCATCGATGCGGCGATGGTCACCGATGTGGTTAGCCTGACTTCACCATCGGTTTTCCAACGGCCGGTCGTGGCGGGCACCATGATCGCCACCGTCGAGGTTCTCGCGAATCCGGTGGTTCTCACCGTTCGCCCCGCCGGTTTTAAGGGCGGCGCATCGGGTTCTCCTGCCGTCGAGTCCATCTCTCTCGACACGACCTCCAAGGCCAACCGCGTGAGCGTCACCGCCCGCGGCGGTGCTCGACCGGACCTGACGCAGGCGAAGGTCGTCGTCAGCGGCGGTCGTCCGCTCAAGGATGCGGAGACGTTCGAAAAGATCATCGGCGGCTTCGCCGACGCCTTGGGCGGGGCGGCGGGCGCGACGCGTGCGGCGGTCGACAGCGGTATTGCCGCGAACGAGCTGCAGGTCGGTCAGACCGGCCGCGATGTAGAGATCGGGAGCCACGATCTTGCCGGTCTGACCGACC
>JBKJIP010000180.1:0-6012 GCA_046598515.1 Fimbriimonadaceae bacterium
CCGTGAAAGTCATCGGTCCTGCCGGGGTTACTATCGCTGATGGCGAACTGCCAGCGCAGGCAATCGTCGAGGAGCTAGCCCCAGATCTAGGGTTCACGTTCGAGTGATCAGATCTGGGAATGCGGCAGAGTCGCCGAGTGTTATGCGGATCGATGAGAAATCTGAGAGTTTGTATTCTGCCGGGGATTCTGCTTTCAGCAGCAATAGTTCAGAGCCAAACTCCCGCGCAACTTGCACGTTTTGCCAAGATTGTTGGCGGATTCGGACAGCAAGATGAGCCTGGATGGTCTCAGACATCGAATAGCCTCTCAGGGTTCGCCTTTACTGTTTATGAGAAGGGGCCGATCAGCGTCGAGTTTTACGCCGACGGCCTGTTTCGGTCCTGTAAGAATATGGATCGTCGGACGCTTGCCGCAAATGCTGCCGAGCAAGATTCGTCGGTTCTGATTCAGAGCGAAGAACAAGCCTATCACCGTGCTGAGCAAGTCTTGAAGGCCAATGCCCTGTGGAGGGCTACGGCCATCCGAGACGGATGCACCCTCGGCCCCACGGCACGTAGCCATGCAGAAATTTCTCAACTGCTCGATGGGTTGGCGGATGTCTACTTCTGCGACACTTTCAATGGGATTCGAGCCGCAAACAGTGGGTTCCATGTCACTTTCGATCGTTTCTCCGGGAATGTAATAGGTGTATCGGTGGATAGAGTGCTCAATTATCCGACCCTCCCCGTCACGATGACGGAGCCCTCGGCCGAGACCCTTGCCCTATCATTTGTTCAATCAACATCGGAACTTACGGCGGATGAAAAATCCTCTTTTTCCACGGAGATGGCCCTTTCTGGCAACAATGGGAAACTGGTTTATGAGACCGATACTGTGGGGAGCCGTTGGGATGCTGTCCCAGTGTTCCAGTTTGTTGGGGGCGGAGTTGGGATTCAGGTCAACACGACAAACAGCCAGTGCTCGGTGAATTTCACGTCGCGCTCAGCCGAGCCGACGTCGGCTAAGTCACGGACTCTGGCCAAGAACGGTGACTCAAAGACTAAAGCGTGGCCATTCGTAGCGTTTGGTGTTCTGGGGATCGTGGCGGTCGGGATGTACTTTTCGGCAAGGACGAGGAAGAAGCCGTAACGAACTACCACGGGCCTGTGCGAAAGCGGAACCGTTGGGTGAGGTGGATTCCTGGTGCTACCCTCCTCCCGAGCCGCCCGAAGATTGAGACGCAACTCCTCGCACGCGTGCTCGTCGCCTGCCTCTCAATCTTCGGGCTTTGCTGGTGGGCGGCCCAAACCCAGGCCTACGGCGCGGTCCTAGCGGCACGCGCCTCCTCCTGGGCTGAAATAGCACGTCCCTTCAGGACGGGAAGTGCGATCAGCTTTGGCGCGAAAAGGTCCATCGCCTGACCGGGAAAGGCCTCTGTTTTGCCTGCCCTGAGGAAAGGCCATTGTGGGCCGCGGATGCATGTGCCGCGGCGACGGCCCTTCTCCGAAGGTGCCAACTCAGGGACAATGATCTGACTTCATTGTCGGCCATCACGCTGGCCGACAATAAAGTAGAGCCTGCCTACCAGGGCTGCTTCAGCCAGCCTTGATAGGCAAGAGCCATGGCGATCTGCACCGCGCGCTGCTGCTGCGGAGTCATCGGCCCACCGCTGACGGCCGTAACCAGGGGGGTCACCAAGATTGCGCCGGCAACCTTCCATGCGTTGCTCTTCTCGTCGCTGCGGCCCTCGACGCCGGTCTTCTTATAGATGACCTTGCCCGACTTCACATCGAACACGTAGGCGTTGACCGTCGCCGTCGAGATCGTTTTCGGGCCTATGTTGACCCAAATGCTGCGGGTGTGCCATTTCACGGAGCCGTACATCACGATGTCCGCTCCCATTCTTTTGCCAAATGCCTTCAGAGCCGCGGCGGAAGGAATGGCACCGGCCTTGGGGTGAGCGCTGCCCATCTTATCCCACGCCGACTTGGCTACATCCAGCGGGATCGAAGCGTAGCCCTCACGCCGAGCAAGGTGCTCGACCGTGGCTTGTGCCGTCGTTTGGGCCGTATCCGTGCCCTTCGCATAAGACCAGGGATAGCAGACGGCCGTGCCCGCCTTACGGGCGGCTTGACCTTGAGCGGCCCCGATCGCGAGGGCGGCGACGGCGGTCAGCGCGATTCGATTCATAAAGTTGTTCATCCAAATCGATAATACGGTATCTGATGAGCTTGCGAAACAGCACGGTGGGATTAGAGTGAGCGTCTTCCCCGAAGGGAGCGCTGCTAGTACAGGTTTTGCGACCCAGGAAGAAGCGCTCGCTTTCAGCCTATAATAGAGATTATGGTAGACATTACTCTACCAAGTATCGAGCTTGACAAGCGGCCCCTCCGGTGGCTGTTTCTCGACCTGAATGCCTACTTCGCCAGCGTCGAGCAGCAGAACGATCCCTCCCTCCGCGGGAAGCCGATCGCGGTTGCTCCATTCGAAAGTGATGCCACTTGCGCGATCGCGGCGAGCTATGAGGCAAAGCGATTCGGAATCAAAACCGGCACGAATATCGGCGATGCCAAGCGCATGTGCCCCGAGCTCTTGGTGATCAACGCTACGCCGCCCATGTACGTGGCCTATCACAAGCGCATCATCGAGGTCGCGGAGACCGTGCTCCATGTGGACAAGGTGTGCAGCATCGACGAGATGCGATGCCGGCTCCTGGGCGAAGAGAAGGAGCGGGAGAATGCACGGCAGATCGCTTTGCGGATGAAGGACGCGATTCGCGAGGGAGTCGGGGAGTGCATGACTTGCTCCGTTGGGCTCGCCCCGAACTCGTTTCTCGCCAAGCTGGCCACGGATATGCAGAAGCCGGACGGCCTCGTAATCCTCGAAGCTCACGAGATCGAGGAGAAGACGAAGAACCTCAAGATCACCGAGTTCTGCGGGATCAATCGCCGGATGCAGGCTCGTTTGAATGCCCGAGGTGTCTTTACGGTGCCGGATATGTATGCACTCGACCGGCAAGGGCTACGCGCAGCATTCGGCAGTGTCATCGGCGAAAGGTGGTGGTATCTGCTTCGTGGTTATGAGCTTGAACTACAGGAGGAATCCCAGAAAACGCTGGGGCATTCCCATGTGTTGTCTCCAGACAAGCGCACCGACAGCGGCTGCCGCGAAGTCTTGCTCCGCCTTATGCAGAAAGCGAGCGCGCGGCTCCGGGCGAACGGGCTGGTTTCGAGCGGACTCGGCGTCTATATCTCGGCATTCGAAAAAAGCTGGCATGCCCACACGAGCATGGATGCCACGAACGATACGATCAAGCTGAATGCCGAACTGCTTCGCCTCTGGGAAGGGAGGGACTACTCCAAGCCGAGAAACGTTGGCATCGTTTTCACGAATCTGAAAGCCGCGAACCAGGTCACGCCGAGCCTATTCGACCAGGAGGTCGATCGAGGCAAGGTGAATGTAGCCGTGGACGAGATGAACAATAAGTTCGGCAAGAACTCCGTCTATCTGGCGGCCGTTCATAACGCCAAGGATTCCGCTTCCGAAAAGATCGCTTTCAACAAGACCTGGCTCTTCAGCGAAGGCAAGGGCGACAACGAATGGCCCGACACCTTCCGTGGCCATCCGCCGAAGGAGAGCACAGAGGAAACTCCTACCCAAGGGGAGTCCATTCAGTGGACCGAGGAGTCTTGGGAAGATTTATGGGTGGGTTAATCGTTTTATGGTGATTCTTACAACTCGGAGCGTCCAAGGCCATATGAACGAGTTCTTGAAGTTTATGGCCACGCGCTGGGGACGAACCGCCCGGTTCTGCCTCGGGTTAATCCTACTCATGTGGGGCATCGGCCTCGCCGGTTGGGGTTACCTGCTCGCCGCATTCGGATTGCTTGCCATGTTTACGGGAGCGACCGACATCTGCCTGCTCGCCGCATTCTTCAATCTTCCGATAACGGGAAAGATGCTGCGGAAGCACTACGGTATCACCGAACCGAAGCTCGAACTGGAGTAGATTTCAGTCGGTATCGACCTTGATGAATCGGAGCTGGATGATCGAGATGATGGCGATCACGGCGAGAAGAATGAACGACTTCGCGGACGCTAAGCCCGTGTTGAAGTTGATCCACGCCTCTGTGTAGATGTGATAGCCGATAACGTCGGTTGATCCTTCCGGTCCTCCTTGGGTCATCAAGTAGACCGGCGTGAAAACCTGCATCGCTCCGATCGTGCTCGTCACCAGCACGAAGAGCGTCGTAGGCATGAGCATAGGCAACGTGATTTTCCAGAACTGGCTCCAAGGCGACGCTCCGTCGAGCGAAGCAGCTTCATAGAGGGGTGCGGGAATGCCAATCAGGCCGGCCAAGAAGAGGACCATGCGCGGTCCCAGCCCCGTCCACACGGACATGAACGCGAGCGCGAACATCGCCCAGTTCTTGTCGGATAGGAATGCGATATTGATGGGCTGCCCGGCCAGGTCGTCCTTCGCGCCGAACAGGTGACGCACTCCATCGATCGCGGTCATAACCAGATCGACAAATCGGTCATACCCATGGAAAAGCCAACTGGAGTCGGCCGCCGGTCGCGGATTGAGCAGGGTGTTAATCAATCCTGTGTCCGGCAGGAAAACATAAATCCAGAGCATGGCCGTCGCAATGCCGGAAGCGATAGCGGGGATGTAGAACAGAGTGCGGAACACCGCCATTCCGCGCAGTTTCTGGTTCACAAGCAGGGCGATCATCAAGGCGATCGCGATGCCCATGGGCACGCTCATGATCGCGTATCGAAACGAATTGATGAGCGCGTCTCGAAAGGACTCTTCGGCGATCGCGCTCGAATAGTTGCGCATCCCCACGTTCTGCGCGTCTCCGGAGAAGAGATTGATCTTGTGCAGACTCACGTAGAACGCGTAGCCCATCGGGACGAGCGCAAAGGCGAGCAGATGCAGGAAGGCCGGGCCGATAAACGACCATCCGAGCACGTTCGGATTAGGGCGGCGCATTCGCCTATGTTACTCGCGGGTAAACAGCAAGCTGATGCCCGGCGTGTACCGTGCGGTAATGGGAGATGAATACGGGGGACTGTCGGAGTCGCTTCAGCGCCTCCACGACGAGCCATTTGTGGCCGAAGGCTTTCTCGAAGTAACGGGAAAGCCCTATTCTCGTCTGCTCGGGTTGCCGGCGCCGGGGCACTACCGGGTTCATGTGGAAGTGACGGGCAACGCGCAGGAAGAAGTGTGGAAGCGAACATTCACTCGCATTGCGAATGGCGGGCGGAGCATCTGGAAAAAGCGCACTCGCCAATTCGCGCGTGACGGATATCTCGAGGAGCGCGTCGGTCCGATGCGATTTATGTTCCGTCTGAGCTGCCGGGACGGCTTTCTCGTCTTTGAACAGATCAGCTGCCGGATCGGCCCGATCCCGGTGCCATTCGGCATGAAGATTTGGGCAATCGAACTGGACTCCGGCGAACGGTTCTCTCCGCTGGTTTCCTTTTGGCTTCCCGTCTTGGGGCATGTGTGCACCTATGCGGGTAGCATCGAATTCCGTTGGAAATCGCCATCTGGCTCCTCTTGATACAAGCCTCTTTAGGTGCGTTCGATACGCTCTACTATCACGAGTACAAGCTCCAACTCGCCCATGGCGACCATACCAAGACAGAGCTCAAGCTCCACGCTACGCGTGATTTTGCCTACGCGATTATTATCGGCTCGCTGGGTTTCGTGATCTGGCAAGGCCCCTTGGCGTACCTGCTCGCGCTCATCCTTGTCGCCGAGATCGTAATCACTCTGTGGGATTTTATCGAGGAAGACAAAGTTCGAAAACTGCCTGCCGGGGAACGAGCAATGCACGCGATCATGGGGATCGTTTACGGGGCCTTCCTCGCCTATCTCGTTCCGGAGATGATCCGGTGGTCGCAGATGCCGCTGGGATTTGGCCCGAAGTATCACGGCTTCCCGGCTTGGATGCTGCTCATCCTTGCGATCGGCGTGTTTATCTCCGGCGTTCGCGATCTGGTGGCGGCGCTGAAGCCGGCG
>JBKJIP010000025.1:0-10320 GCA_046598515.1 Fimbriimonadaceae bacterium
AAAGCCACCGGCGAAGTCATCCACGGCCCCGCCACCAACCCCTTGAAGCCCGCCCCGCCCCGCGTGTCATAGTGACCGGAGCCGAGCCTCCACCCGTGGCGGGATGGAGGTCAACGATCCTCGGGCGGTTAGCTCAGTGGTAGAGCTTCGTTCACACGAGCGAATCGGACGGTCGCAACATCTCCGACGATACGACTTGGGCGAACGGCCCGATATCAGTATCGACTGATGCCGACTCCAGAGCCGCCATGTATTTGGCTCTCGTTTCCAGGTGAATGATTGTCCAGGGATACCCTCCACTTGCAAGCATTGCATTCATGAGGAATCTGCCCAGGCGACCGTTCCCGTCTGTGTAAGGGTGGATGTAAACAAAGACGAAGTGACCCAATACCGCCCGTACAGCCGCCGATTCTTCCTCTTCGATCAGACTGAACAGCGCTCCCATCGTGTCCATGAGCGAGGCATCAGGCAAGGGGACATGCTTTGAGCCGTTGATTACGACTGGCGAGTGCCGATAGCCGGCTAAGTCTGAAGTCTTGAGAATCCCAGCCTGCACGCTTGGAGCAAACAACGCTTGGTGCCAGTCGTGGTGGTCCTGCCGAACCAGGGATGGCGCTTGCCCTCGGATGATCTGGGAAACCGAGCCCTTGACAGCTTGAAATGCCTCGAAGTATCCGCGTGCCGCAAGAGCATCCTTCGATTTCTTGTCCTCCTCAGTGTTGTCTGGGTCCCAATCCCCCCGGCTGACATTTTCGATCAGTTCCTCGGTGACGCGGTACCCCTCGATGGAGAGCGAGTTGTAAGCGTCCTGAGCGTAAATGTCGTCAAGCTGCTTGAGGTAGTTACCTGGATCGCTTGGAAGCCCTGGTGCATCCGGAAATGCCTCGATGACGCATTGCCGCATCTCGGCCCACAGAGTTCGGATTCGGATTTCGTAGGGTGAGGCGCTGCGCGAAAAGAAAATCGAAGGGACAGGACGCTCGAATGGATTGACTTCACGGGAGTCATATCCGGCCTTCCTCATCGCCTTTAGGATGCGGTCAGCAAACTCCCCTTGCCCAAGGTGGCGGAAGGCTCCCGCAAGCCTCCCTGCCACTACGGTCTTTCCTTGGTCAAGCAGGGGGCGGAGCACATGGGCAGGGTCGCTGATCATTCTCAGCACGATGGCTGCATCATTTGGACGATTTCGAAAGAATCCTTCGCCTACCCGCGCTAGCGCTTCGGAGAGCTCCATGACGTTGAGTCCTTGCACGCGCGGTCGTGTTGTTGGAAAATTGGTTGAGTCTTGATAGATGAAGATGGACGTTCCGTTGTGGAGGTTGAGGGTCTTGTTCTCGCCCTTTGGACTCATAACACCCAACTGAGTGGGGATCGTCGCCGAACCTCCATGTGCCAACAACGATGACTCTGGGTTCAGGCAGTATTCGTCTCCGAATCTACGCTCCAGGTATTGGCGCACGAAAGCCCAGTAGCTTGCCAACCAAGCTGTCGATCCCCCTGGCACCAACGGATTCGAGTTGAAATACCATCCTTTCACGATTTGCCGGAGGAACCCAGCTTGAAGCAAGCGCTCGCGGTTGATGCGCGAAAGAGAGTTCGACTGAACGATTCCCTCGACCTCCACCTTTCTCAGTTCGGCGAGGGCGGCTGCTAGTTTTTGGCTCGGGGTTGCCATGTTGGTGCCTTTCGGATGATGCCTAGTGAATCGCGCCGGTTCACTTCTAGCTTATTATGTCGTACATTTTCTAGTGAATGCTGTCGTGCTGATTTTAGCAAACACTGCTTGGGCACCCACAGTGGCTCAACTACGGCAAGCTGTAGGTCAGGGAAGGCGGTGATCGATGGTGCTCGTTGGCCCAACAGAGTGAGGAAATTGCACCCGCGGCGAGGTAACATTTGTCAACCAGTCGGCCTGATTGAGCTATTTCGAAACTACGTCAACCGAGGCGTAAATGGCGGTAAGCAGGGCTCGAGAGGGGCGTCAGAGACGCTCCCATTCAGGTTCAAGGGCGGTTAGCTCAGTGGTAGAGCACTTCGTTCACACCGAAGGGGTCACAGGTTCAAATCCTGTACCGCCCACCAAGTTTTCAGTGCCCATACTGGACAGGCGCGGAGCCACCAAACGTGTCAACGATCTCATCAGGCCTCCAGATTCTCGGTTATGACGCTCGGACGACAGCAACGGACTGGAGAGCCGAAAGGTCTGAGGGCTGTTGGGATTCCTTTTTGATGCGAACGGACTTCGTTCGGCCACTCTCGACCGACGAAAACGTCTGGAGTCAGGTGCTTGACTGGGACACGGAAGAGGGTGTGCCAAGCTGGCGAGGATCTTTCCAGGGACTCTGGGAAGACTTGGATGCCCTTGAAGGATTCCTTGCGAGTCGTCCCGACCTCTCAGAAACACCTTACTGGATCGTTGCGATTGGCAGGGTGCGTCACGAAAAGGCAGAAGCAGAGCTGAGTGCATCGGAAGGCTATTACTTCGAAACAAATCGCACGAATCCTCCATGCGTTCAACTCGACTGGAGACTCCTCGGTTACGACGTCAGTGACTACTTTCAGCTGAGCGGAATCATGAACTGCGGTTTGGCTACAGAGGCGGACGAAAGAGTCGCTCATTTCGCGGCTAAATTGAATGAGTTTCATCTGTTTGACACCGCTGAGGACGCGCTTGAATGTTGCGACTGGGTGGATGAGATGGTCGAAGAGCACTCTCCGTTCTTCGCCTACGGTTTGTACATGGTTCGGTCATCGGCGGGTGGCCGGGGTGATGGCGGATGATCGTGCCGACTTACACCCCGATTCGAAGAACTAGGCGCAAGAGAGTTCCTCTGGAACCCGGGTAAGACCGCACGAACCCTCACTCTCACTCTGACCAATGCCACAGCACGGTTACGGCTTGGCATTGAGAAAGTCGAGGCTGGCGAGAAGCTCGTCGAGTTGGTCGAGCACCTCGGGCATCGCACCCGTCGATCCAGTGTCAACCGCTTCCTTGGAAGGATAGAGATCGTGCACGACCAACAAGGTCTTGCCATCGACTTCTTCGAAGGTCACCGTGGTGACCGTCTGGCCGGCATCACCTTCATCGTTGGTCCACGCGAGGCGGGATGGCGAGGTCACTTCGAGGTATGTGCCGAAGAACTCCATCGTCGATCCTTCATGGAGAAATGTCAGGCGATACTGGCCCCCAACTCGAACGTCGAGTTCGCAACCAATCAGGTTCAGCCCATACGATTTGGGGACCCACCATCTCTTGAATAGTTCCGCGTTGGTCCACGCTTCGAACACGAGGCGCGCCGGCGCATTGACGGTGCGGGTGACGACGAGTTCGAGTTCGGACTTCCGCTCCACCCGGGTTTCATTCTCTCTAGTTACTTCCATTCGTTTTCTCCTTCTCTTTCAGTTCACAAACATGCGGACCCGCAACGAACATTCGCTCATTGCCGGGGCGCCGGCCAGGCCGGGGATCCGAAGCCGTAGAGGTGGTTCGGGTGCGGGGCATCATAGGGTTCGCCTCCATCGAGACCAAGCTCGAAATGAAGCATGGTCATCTGGCCGCACTTGCTGACGATGTGTTGCGCCATGTGGAACAGATAGCCTCGAACGGATCGGGAATAGCCGTCGGGGCTGTATCTGAGTTCGTCCATCATCGGCGGCTTGATGGTCTGCATGAGCTCCCGCCACGCCTCCTGCTCGCTTTCGAGCAAATCCAGCATCTGGACGCGGTGCTCAGGTGGATCTGGAATGGCCCCCTGGCGGGCAGGGTCGAGCACCGTGATCTCCTGCCGATCGCTCCGCAGCCAAATCCACGCGTGCTCGCATATCTCGCGGGCGGTGGGCGTCCGCTCGGAGAAGCTCCAGTTCCACTCTTCCTCGGGAATCTCCCGTGCGCGGCGGAGGATTCCGCCCGTAAATCCGCAGATGAGTTGTTCGAACGCCCCGATCTCGCTCGACGTATCCATCGTGCTGCTTTTGTTTCCTTCCATCAGTTTCTCCCTCCGCTTCATTTCCTCGACAACCAGATCCAACTCGTCGAAGCGCGCGGCCCAGAGCTGGCGATACTCCTCTATCCATGCCGCCTCTTCTTGCAGTCCGCGCATGCCGAGCTTGCAGGTCCGCACGCGCCCGACCTTTTCAGTGGTGACAAGCCCCGCTCGCTCCAGCACGCCAACATGCTTCTTCATGCCCGTGAGGGTCATGTGGAACCGCTCGGCCAGAGCCGTGATCGAAGCATCCGCCCGCCCGAGCTGCTGCAGAATGCCGCGCCGAGTGACGTCCGAGAGCGCGCCGAACGTGGCATCGAAGTTGGATTGGCTATACTGCACCATATGGTTCAGTATAGCACGTGAATTCGGAGAGTTTCCACTTTCGACCGGGACGGTCGAAGTACTCATGACCGGGACGGTCATGCTACGGCTATGTGGCCAAACACCCGTCAGAATTACCAGGCTCAATCGAACTCAGCCGTGTGGCATACTGATTGCCTGATCCTTTTTGGGTGACCTGAGGTGTCTATGTTGAGACGTTCTTTGTTTGGATTGGCGATTGTCGCTTCCGTTGGCGCTCAGGCGCAGCTTATCGATTTCGAGAATCTGCCGAACTCGGATCCGTCCTTTACGCTTCACGGCGATAACGTGATTTCCGGCGGGTACCAATTCTCGTCCATGACCCATGTCGGTCAGGGCGACGCGATTGCTTCGTGGGGACCTTCGATGTCTCTCTACACCGGGTCCGTCGCCATCTTTGCCAACTACATCGATGACACGCCCCTGATGACGAAGGTTGGCGGCGGCTCATTTGACGTCACCTCGATCGATCTCGCCGACGTGTTCCTGAATGCCGGTCCTTGGACGCTCGTCCTCACCGGAACTCGCGCCGACACCTCAACGGTTTCCGAGACGATCAACATCACGTCCGGTAATGTGCTGTCCAGCTACACTCTGTCGAACATGACCAACATCGTCAGCATGAAGTTCGATGATGGACAGGATACGAGTATGCAGATCGACAATATCTCGGTCAGCGCCGTACCGGAGCCCGCCAGTATGGCCGTCCTCGGCCTCGGCATCGCCGCGATGATCCGCCGCCGTCGCGCTCGATAATCTTCTCCGTTAAAAGCCCGCCAATCGGATTTCCGATTGGCGGGCTTTCGTATGCGCGGGAATGGCGCGGTACGAACCCCCACGCCCCACAATTGGGCTCAGAATCTGAAAGGGGGAAGGATATTGAATCCCATCAAGTCAGTCTATACAAGGCCGTCTCACCCCTCCCCAGTTCCCTACGGTCACAGGCCCTCCCCCTAAAGGGAAGGGTTGAATGCTTGCTCACCTACTTGGTCCAAAAACAAACATCCCCTATACTGATTCGTGATGTTTACGGTCGTCGCTCTCTCTCTCGGCATGCTTCTGCCGGTTGAAACTCATCGAATCCTCGGCGGGGGCAGTGTTGTTATCCGGCGAGCGCCGGGCGTTCAAGGGCGGCTTTGGTCGTCGCAGCCTCCTGGATTTCGCGGACACACGAGCGTCTTTGGCTTTGACACTCCGACCCCGACAATTACGGATTCGGAAATTAGCTTTAAGGACCCATCCGGGCGCGGCCCGGGCACCAGTTCTTACAGCGGAATGAAGCTCAGTTTCCGCGAAGGTGACCTCGTTGAGATCACGCTCAAGGCCACGAACATGAGAGTCGATTTCAACGCGATGGACTGCACGGAAGACGGGAAAAGAGTCGAGAAAGCTCTCAAGCATCCGACGGAGAGCACCACCACGTTTTCCTTCACTTGGCGGCCAAAGAAATCCGTCATCTCTACCCGAATCGTCATTTCGGGAAATAGCACAGGACCCGCCGCCACCCATTGGGGATGGACGGCCGGATATGCCTTCTTCCCGGGCGAAGCCGCTCCGCCGGCCACGGCGGCGAGCGTCGATCTGAGCGTCGCCGATATCCAGAGCGCCTTCGGAAGTCCGTACTTCCTCATGAACTATGACGGTGGCTTAGACATCCCCGAGGTCGACCGCTTCGCGGCCAAAGCTCCAGAGCCGAAGGGAGTGGCCGCCGATGGCGTGTCGATACTTCTGGTGCGCGCCATCTCGGACAAGCCCGGCAAAGCCACCTTCCGACTCGGTGGAAATGGCGGGGCGCTGTATCCGCTCAGCGGCTCGATCGCGCCCCTTAAATCGCCAGGCATTGGCGCCCTGGACGTGAAATCGCGTGCGCTCAAGGACGGTAAACACGCCTATTTCGCGCTCTATCGACCGCCTTCCGCATACGGGAAGGGTTCGGATAAGAAAGTCGAGTTCTCCGTTCAAGCCGATCCCGAAGGATCCGAAGGGCCGGGCAAGGCCGTCACCAAACAGATCCCCCTCATTCGGCCCCCGGTTGTTCTGGTGCACGGCACCTACGACAATCCGAAGTTTTGCTACCAAGATCACGACGACCAAGACGACGCCCCGATGAATCTGGGACCCCAACTTGAAGCGCTTGGGTATCGCGTTTGGTATCTGGACTGGGAAGAGTGGAATGGAGCGAAGGACCCGAGTGATTTCCAAACCAACAAGACTCGGATCTGGGACGGCAAGGGCGGGATCAAGCAAGCCCTGACCACGATGCGCGGGGAAGGATATGCGGTAACTCAGGCCGATGTCGTATGCCACAGCCAGGGCGGCGTCATCGCTCGGACTTATTGTCGAGGATTTCCATTCTCGACGTCTCTCCCGCCAACTCATAAACACTACACGGACCCCCACGGCTGCAGGCAGGGCGAAGAGCTTTGCTGGTTTCACCGTGTCGATAACGGCTTCCGCGGCGACGTTCACCGGCTCATCACGATCAGCACCACGCACCGCGGATCAGCGGTTTGCAATGTATTCGCCGCCCTCGAGAAATACCCGTCGGACTCCGTGAAGCAAGTTTTTGTAAGACTGGCCGCGGATGTGTTCCGCGTTGGCGTGGACAAAGCCGTCAGCGGCGTCACCACCGGTGGTTTCTATAACCAAGTGCCGGATTCACTCGAACTCCAGCTAATCGGTCCGACGCCTGTACCGTCTCATGCTATCGGTTGCGTGGCCACAGACGAGGACATGGCCACCGTGCGGCCCGCCACCCTTGGATTGCCTGCCTTCAAGGGCGACTATTACGGGAAGCTCTACAAGATCTGGATGGGCACGCCCGATGAAGCCAAGCGTTTCGCCTTCCAATGGATGCGCGACAAATCGAAGGGGCGCGGGGTGGCCAATGCGGACGCGCTTTACAATGACTTCGACCAAGCGCTGACAAAGGTTCGGGGCTACTTCGTGGCCGGTGTCCTGCCCATTTCCATCATCGGCGGGCCCGATTACGGAACAGATTTGGACGCTCTCATGTTCGCGATGCGCCGCGCCGTCTTCGAAGGCGACGAGAACGACTGCACGGTCGCGCTGACGAGTTCCTTTGGCGGCCTGAAGCCGCAATACACCTTTAAGGCCGAGCACACCCTCCACGGTTGGGCCCCGCGGTACAAGCATGTGCAGCGGCGAGTCATCGAGGTCCTCACGGATACCGGCGGCCTTCTCGATCCGAACGGATTCCCAGGCTATTCCGGAATCCAAAGCAAGGCGTCGACTTTCAACATCCCGACACCGCTGTTCGGGTCCGACCTAGGTGCACCGGTTAACGATCCTCTCGGGGGTAACACGGACACGCTGGGGGCCATAGATTCAAAGCCCACTGCTGGGCAACCCGGGCTCAAACGAGGGCAGGTTGCGATCACCACATCCGGCATCGACCGTAAGATTTGGACCTTCGACGAAAGTGGGACCGCGACGATGAAGGCACCGTGGGGCACGGCATCCTACAAGATCATCGTCCCTGAGTTCATCCCGAAAACCGGGGTAGCGGAGGTGATTCTCGAAGTCGAAGCGACCCCCATTGCCGGCCAGCGGATGGCGGTCGGTATGACAATACGCGGCGATTCGATAAAGCGAGATCCATTCGATCGCGAATGCTCGGTCTACGTTGAAAGCGGCACAAGCGCGGTTACGAAGAAAGAGCGGAAGGTCTGGAAAGTTTCGATGCTGGAGAATCCTCAGCCTGAATACAACCTATGGATCACATTGACGGACGGCCCCAGCTTTGTTTTCCCGTACTCCGCCGGAGCGAGCGGCGACTCGAAGCCCGCCGACGACAAACCGGAAAAGACGTCGGGTGGCTTGTGGGCGGGGTCATGGGACACGCAGCACAGTTGGGGCCAGCAGCCGCTCATCTTGACTCAGAAAGGAGATGAGGTCACCGGAACCTATGCCGGCGGAGTTGGGCGGCTGAAGGGCAAGGTAACGGGCCGAATCCTCAAGTTCTCGCTCTTCGCGACGAATGGAGAGGAGTCGGTTCGCGGCGAACTGGAGTTAGGCGATGACGACAAGACGTTGATTGGGAAGTACTACGAGCTCAGCGACCCCGACAAGACCCCCATGACACTTGTCTGCACGAAGATCGAGAAGCAACGATAGCTAACGGTCGAGCCGAAAAATCCGGGGCGTCCGGGTTCATTTTGCCCTGCACCCAGTCTACGAGAATCGGGGCGAGCATGGCGCTGCTGGCGATGCAGTTTCCGTCGTAGCCGAGGGCGAGAGGAACGTTCCGGGAAATGGATCGGCCAGTACGGAGAACCCCACGACATCCGGGGATTCGCACTGGCGAGGATCGTTCGCATTTGGTTTTACGGAGTCGGCGTACGGCTGATAACGTTCGAGTTGCCGCTTTCACCTAGAGGGCTGTCGGCACTGACAACGTAATAGTAGGTCGTGCCATTGGTCAAACCTGTATCCGTGTATGCCGGAACGTTGGGGCCGGCGATAACTTCGTAGGGTCCACCGCTATTGAGCGAGCGCTTGACGTTGTAATGGGTCGCTCCGTTACTCGGATCCCAAAAAAGACTGACCTCACTGTCACCGGCAACACCGTTAAATCCAGTCGGAATCGGAGGCGCGCCAAGATTGCTGCCGCTACCGCCGCAAGCCAGGATAACGAGGGCAGCAGCGAGGAGTCCAAAAGGGCGAGCGAAACGAGCCGGGTTCTTCATGATTGTCTTTATGATACGAGAACCCGGCCAAATCCGACACCCTCGCTAGGCGCGGCGCTTTCGCTTTCGCAGAAGAAGGCCGAACAGAGCGGTCGTCGCGACCATCGTCGTAGGCTCCGGAACAACTTGGAAATCCAGCGTATAGGCGGTCGCATCGCCGGTCTGCTGCAGCCAGAAGGTGTAGTCGGGGCCTGTCAACGGGGGCGTGAATCCGATCGATCCCCAGTTGGTTCCCATGGCGGGCAGGATGTCGGTTCCAAGCTCCGGCGAGCCAAAGAACGACCATCCGAGGAGGTTGGCCACGTTCGCGTTCAGCGGATCCTCGGTGATGATGGTGCCTTCCTGCACGGCAAGGAAGGATACGTCGTCGTCGCTAACATAGCTGCGAACGATGATGCCCGTGATGGCCTTGCCCGGATCAAGGGAAAAGTGGAAGTAGTCCCGATCCGAGAAGCCGGTCGTTCCGATCAATTCGTTCGAGCCATCGGTGAGGAACAGCGTATTCGGGTTCAGGCGATCGCCGGAAAGGTCGCCTTGAGTGTTTTCATTCCAAAGCACCACCGACTGGCCATAAGCGGCCGCCGTGGCAAGGGTCAAAAGGGCAAGAGTTCTGGTGATCACGTGACCCAAATTATAGCGGGGATTCCGGGTTTCCGGGTTACTAGGTTTTAGGTTGAGAATTGCCCGGCAAGGTCACCGTGAGACCAGTCAAAATTCGTAACATATTAAGTGATCCGATTCGCCCTCCCGTTCGAGAGTTTCGCTCCGATCTTCTACCCGGAGACCTTTCGGCTCATTGCCGGCCTCACGATTGGCTTGGTGGTCCTGTCGATCGTTGTGAGAATGGCCTGGACACTTCCGCTTGACCGATGGGCAACGGCCCGTCTTCAGCATCTGCACATCCTTGCCGTCACTCGCGTGAGCCACGGGTTAACTTTTATGGGGAACGCCTCCACCTTGATCGTTCTCGCTGTTCTCGTAGTCGCGTTCGCCGCCTGGCAGAAGGATCCCCGAACCGGCTGGTACATCGCCGGCACACTGATTGCACTGCCCCTCAATGCAATCTTGAAGAAAGCCATTTCTCGCGAAAGGCCGGGTGTCAACGACGCCCGCGTTTTGCCGGGACCGCGCTGGGGATTCAGCTATCCCAGCGGACACTCGATGGGATCGGCCGCGTTCTACGGATTTCTCGCCGCCCAGGTTTACATCCATGGCTGGGTCGAAGGCTGGAAGCTAGCGGTTGTGGTCCTCATCGCCGCATTGCC
>JBKJIP010000246.1:0-7161 GCA_046598515.1 Fimbriimonadaceae bacterium
TGAGGGTTTTTTGGATGGCCGAGCGAAAGGACGGCTCATCCTCGGCAACCACGATTCGGATCGTTGCGGACATGGTTCGCAGTATATCGCCTGAACTTCCCCCACTCCTAGACCCCCAAAATCAAGAACGGGGCCCTCGAAAGCGTGCAATTTCGCCCATATGAGCGGAAATGCCAGAGATCGGGAACGCATTCGAGAGACGCATTTGAACCTGAGACCGTTCGATCGAGCGTGTTAATTTGCGGTTCGGGAAAAAAAACATTGGATATCTTGAAAATATCGCTATAATGAATGACTTGGAGGCACTTCCCTCAATATGAATAAGCGTGCTTTTACTCTCATTGAACTTCTCGTTGTAATCGCTATTATTGCGATCCTCGCCGCGATCCTCTTCCCGGTGTTCGCTCAAGCTAAAGAAGCTGCAAAAAAGACTCAGTCTATCAGCAACTTCAAGCAAGAGGGCACTGCGATCCATATCTATAACACCGACGCCGATGACACATTCCCAATGGCTTTCCGTTGGAATGGCACCAGCCAGGTTTATGGGTGGAGCGACTACCACCGCGTTCCCGAAGACTGGGACAATACGGCTCCTTTCGACACCGCTCAGCGACGTGCTGAGGACGGTCTTTTCTGGGCCAACTCGATCAACCCGTACACCAAGAACGTGCAGCTCCTAGAGCAGCCCGGCATGCCGCAGACAACTTCGGCTATCACGTACACCAACCAGAACAAGAAGCCGGCTCTCATTAGCCACACCTTCAACGGCATGCTCCACACCTTCTCTGCCACGGGCATTCAGGAGCCTTCCAAGCTTCCGCTCGTTTGGGGTGGTTTCATGAAGCAGAACCGCCTTGGTGTTGCTCGCTCCAGCCCCACGCTCGAGTGCGACGCTCCGGCACCGGCCTCTCAGTCCTGTATCTTCAGCCCGGGCGCTCTGCCCCAGCCGGGTTCGCTCGGTGGTAGCTACGGTTACGCATGGTGGGGCTTCGGCACCCCGGCTAGCCTGTTCACGACCTGGCAGTACGGCCGTGGCATGATCATGAGCCGCGCTGACTCGTCGACCAAGTTCTACGGAATGAACGCCGCTAACAAGCCTGCGTACTCGACGAACGCCAATGACAACCCCTGGTCGCAGTTCGACCCGGCCGTCAAGGGTTCGCCGTGGTGGATGAGTGACTGCGTCAGCCCCGGCACCCCAGCCTTCACGACCGCTCAGGTTCTGTACCCTTGCTTCTTCCGCCCGGACAGCACGTTCTCGTGGAATAACGCACAGGTCGACTTCTGCGAAAAGACTGGCAGCTGCAACCTCTAATCCAGGTTATTGCTGCAATGAGCCTGGAAGGTGTAAAAACCCTCCAGGCTTCAGGCTATGAGCATAAACAAAATGAAGAAACTTCTAGCTTTTGCAATCCTAGCTGCGTTCGTGGCGGCAGGTTGTGGTTCCGGTGATGCCGGCACCGTAGATTCCAAGCCTGGCGCGAACGCGCCCAAAGGTGCCAATGCCAAGACCGGCAAAGGCGGCGCTATGGAAAACGACAACGGTCTGTTCAAGTAGGCCCCGCTTACTTATCACAATTGAAATGGGGATCGACCATCGGGTCGATCCCCATTTGCTTTTGGCTCCCAGTGAGGCGGAGGGGAGAAGATTTCCCTAGGAACCTTGTAGGCCGGGGTGGCAATGTACCCCGGCTTTATGAGAAGGATGTACGGGCCTGAGCGACCCTCAGGAACTCGTGGCGAGGAATGAAGCTAGGTCCGCCTCGCTAATCCCCGGCTCACCTGGGGCGACATTATCCAGCCGTCCCAGCCGCATCCAACGCTCGAGCTCGCCCACCAGCGCAAAAACATGGTCGAACGAGTCCGCCACGAAAAGCAGCGGCTGATAGTGGTCGATCTCAAAAGACTGGTTGATCACCCACTCGAGCTGGAGTGGATACCGCTGAACGTCGGGCGATTCTATCGAATGCTGGATCTCTCCGTAGCTCGAAAGCAGCCCGCTGCCGTAAACCTTGAGCCCTTCAGGGCTCTTCATGAGCCCAAACTCAATCGTGAACCAGAAGAAGCGAGCCATTGCTTTGATGATGTTGCCCACTTTGTGAGCCCGTTCCACGGGATCCTTGATGTCCTGAGCGATCTCGGCGGCGGTTTGGGCGCAATCTCCGAACCGAACCAGCGTGTCCGCAAAGGCCCGGTCGGTATGCATAGGGACGTGGCCCGCGATGTCGTGAAAGATGTCTGGCTCGGGTAAGTAGTCGAGCTTGTCCGACCTCCGAATCGTGATCGTAGTCGGAAACTCCCGGTTGCGCAGGGAGTCGAAGAAGAGGAATGCGGGGACGTAGCCGCTGACCGCCCGCGCTTTGAACCCCGTCAAAGGGCTGAGGAACGTATTGACATCGTCCAGTTTCGGAACATGGTCCGGATCCAAGCACAGGCTCCGGATGCCGCGCATGAAGTTTTCGTTCGCGTACTGCTCCCAGCGGCCACGCATGCGGGCGAATAGCTGTCGCCATGCATCATGGTTCTCTTGCGAATAGAGATCGTACGGCTGATCGATGTACAGCTCCCCGTTCTGCTGAGCTTGTTCGATAAAGGGGGCCATCGTCGTCGTTAGCCCCGAAGTAAAGCGGCTGGTGTCCTCTTGTACGCTTGCCAAAGTGGTTGCTCCTTTCTCCTAATCTACTCTACTTTACGTCCAGAGGGATGCCATTGAAGATCAGGACAGCGTGGGAAGCTAGAATTAGGACGTGATCGCACCCGGCCTTCCCGACTTTCTCGCCAATGCCCAGCCTGGACATTCGGGCTTGGTGTGGGCGGACCTGCTGGCCGATTTGGAAACGCCGCTCAGCGCTTACTGGAAACTGGCCCACGATGAGCCTTACAGCTTCCTCCTTGAAAGCGTCACCGGCGGCGAGCAGCTTGCCCGATACAGCTTTCTGGGGGTGCGCCCGAAAGAGGTTTTGCGTTCCAAAGGTTCCGCGGAGTCGCCTCTCGATGCTCTCCGGGAGCACCTAAAGCCCAGTGTTCCGGTGCCGGGGATGCCCAAGTTCACGGGCGGGGCGGTCGGCTTCCTGGGCTACGACTACGTTCGCTACGTCGAGGAACTGGAAATGCCTCCGTTCGATGATCTAAACGTCGACGACATGGCGATGATGATCGCGGACACGGTTGTCGTCTTCGATCATGCGAAGAACATCATTCGGATCCTCGTAAACGCAGAACCCACGGAAGCCGGATACGAGGCTGCATGCGAGCAGATCTGGCGCATCGCGGGTCGCCTGAAGGAGCCTCTTCCCAGTCTTCCCGGAGGCGAATACCCGGTGCATCCGGTCACCAGCAACATGTCGCGGGAAACCTTCGAGGCGGCGGTTGAGCTCATCAAGGACTACATTCGCGCGGGTGATTGCTTCCAGCTTGTTTATTCTCAGCGCTTTTCGACCCAGGTCGATGCGCATCCATTGACGGTTTATCGGGCGCTGAGGAGCCTGAATCCATCGCCCTATATGTTCCTGCTTCGCTTTGGGGATTGCGATATCGTTGGGGCGTCGCCGGAGATCCTTGTTGGGCTAGAAGACGGTGTCGCTCGTGTCCGGCCGATCGCGGGCACCCGCTGGCGGGGGACCTCGCCCGAAGAAGATGCCGCGCTGGCGGCCGAGCTTCTGGCCGACCAGAAGGAGATGGCCGAACACATCATGCTCGTCGACCTCGGGCGGAATGACCTAGGCCGGGTCTGCGAGACGGGCACCGTGAAGGTAAACGAACTGATGGTGATCGAGAAGTACAGCCATGTCATGCACATCGTCAGCGACGTGACGGGCCGGTTGCAGGAAGGGAAGGATGCGATCGACTTGATCGCGGCGACGTTCCCCGCGGGAACCGTCAGCGGCGCTCCCAAGGTGCGGGCGATGGAGATTATCGATGAATTGGAGCCTAACCGACGTGGTCTCTATGCGGGTGCAGTGGGTTACATCGGCAACGACGGCAACTCCGACTTAGCGATCGCGATCCGTACGATCCTGATAAAGGACGGCATCGGCCATGTCCAAGCTGGCGGCGGCATCGTCTTCGATTCCGTGCCCGCTAGCGAATATCAGGAATCTTGCAATAAAGCGAAGGCTTGCCTGCTTGCGATCGAGAAGGCTCAGAACGTATTAACATAAATGCCTACGCTTCAAGAACACTATGCCGACCCCGGCTTTGCTAGCCGCATGTGGACGGCCATCGAGGCCGCCGGATTGGATCGGCACCATCTGACTACGGACGATCTCCGACCGCTCGACGAATTCCATCTTCGCGGACGCACCGCATCTATGGAGCTCTTGGAGCTAGCGTCGTTTATGCCGAACGAGCACATCCTGGACGTGGGGAGCGGAATCGGGGGCCCGGCAAGGTTTATTGCCTCAACTACCGGGGCGCGCGTAACGGGAGTCGATCTGACGCCCGAGTTCTGCGACTTCGCGAATGAGCTCAGCGCGGCAACGAAGCTGGACCATCAAGTGCGTTTTCACGCGTGCGATGCCCTTAACATGCCCTTCGAGAACGACACTTTCGACGGCGCCTGGATGCAGCATGTGAACATGAACATCGCCGACAAGGGTGCCATGTTCCGAGAGTTGAATCGCGTGATTCGACCGGGTGGGCGACTTGCCCTGCACGAGGTTGTCGAGGGCGAGGGTCAACCCTATTTTCCCGCCCCCTGGGCGAGTGAAATCGAGCACAGCCATCTTGTCACGGCGGATACGCTCCGGGCTTGCTGGGAGTCGGCAGGATTTGAGACGGTTGAAATGAAGGATGATTCTCTTACCACGATCTCTTGGATCGAGGCGATGGCAGAAAGAAGCCGAGTTCCCGGGCCGCCTCCTATCCTGGGTCTGAACCTCTTGATGGGAGAGAAGTACACGGAGTGTTTCGGAAACGTGGCGCGCGGGGTCCTGGAAGGGAAGCTTCGGATCATCATGGCCCTGATCATCGAAAAGTAGGACTGGGCATCGGCAAATTAATGAAGCCCCGGCATCAAGGCCGGGGCTTCATTTCATGTTAACCAGGGAGGTGGGGTTCATAACCTAGAGCCCACGCCTGGTGCGGTCGTGAGGGCTAAAACTCGCGACCCCCCTGGCATTTACGTTCGTGATA
This sequence comes from Fimbriimonadaceae bacterium, assembly GCA_046598515.1. Taxonomy (GTDB): domain Bacteria; phylum Armatimonadota; class Fimbriimonadia; order Fimbriimonadales; family Fimbriimonadaceae; genus JANJUB01. The sequence continues at coordinate 5,134 of JBKJIP010000246.1, forward strand.
ATTCATAGACAACAACCACCTCCTGGTCTTAGTAGATTCTCCGCGCTAGGCGCGAAGTAATCCATTATACGAGTGACAACGCCGAATTGTTCTCGAAATATTCGAAGGTCCCGTATTCGCCGCGATCCATGGGAGTGCCGGGCGGGGCCCGGCGAGCTGCTACTGCGGCGCATTCACCCGAATCGTGGTCCCATCGGCGAGAACCACAAGCTCGCCGCCGCGGAGCTTGCGACCGCGGCGATTGTCCTCTTCGCCGTCGATCATCACCCCGCCCTCGGCGAGTAGCGCCTTGGCCTCGCCGCCACCGCCCACGACGTCCGCCGCCTTCAGGAGCTGTCCCAACGTGATGAACTCCGTCCGAAGCGTAAACTGCTTTTCCTGTGCCATGCGGCCCGAATGCTACCACTAGGACATTTGTCTGAGCCAGACGGGCCAATCCCGCATACTGCTGAACATGTTTCTCTCTGTAGCTCTGGCGGCCTCAACGTCGCCCGTCTTCCATTACATTCGCAGCAATGGGGACGGCTCACTGCCGGAGCACGTCGTGATCCGGAGACCCTCCCGCCTCGAAGTTGAGACGTTTAAATACGTTCAACCCGGAACGGCTTCGGCTTACGTCACCTGCATTATGGAGGACGATCTCAGCGGCCCCAAAAGGGTGCGGTCTTGGCGGCTAACGGGTAAGGAAAGGAAGCTGGTCGCCTGGATCGACGCCTCAAAGCAGGGAGGCTTTGCAAGAGTAAAGGTTGTTCCCACCGGGGAACCCGAGGAATCCGTCCTACTGCCGCCAAACGGCTGGCATATCTTCAATATGGATCTCGGGAGCTTAGTGGCGACACTTGCCGCCGCCAAGGGAAGAACCTTCCATTTCAGCTTTATCGAGCCCAATTTGAGCGCCGTAACACCAGTTATGCTCGACATCGGAACGGTGACCGCGGCCAGGATGACCTGGGAAAGTCGAGAAGGACGCCGATGCCGGCGGTGGGAGCTCACAGGCGGGCCGCTCAAGTCCAAGCGAGGTTCGATCTGGATGACCGAAGACGGCTGGATGGTCGCCGCATCTATACCTCTCCCGAATCACCAAGGCTATCGCGATTTCTCCATGAAGCTCGTCTCCGTGTCCATGATGACTTCCGGACAGTGGGGCAGCTTCATTCGCGACACAGTCCAAGGGCGAAAGCGTAAAGCGTCATAATAATGATTATCAGAACGCTCATGACAAGCCGTTAACCCGCCGGCACGAGACCCACTTTCCACCTGAGCCCACGTGGGGTCAGGCATGATCAGCAGTTTTGGACGATTCCGGAGCCCCCGCCGAGGCACGAGCATCCTCGGCCCACATGGTTGGTTGGCGCGGCCGAAAGGACTCGAACCTTCGGCCTTCTGCTCCGGAGGCAGACGCTCTATCCACTGAGCTACGGCCGCGCGTGCGGTCAGAATACCCGCCGAACCCTTCCCTACCGGTTGTGCTAGGAACGGTTCGCGATTGCCCCATGAGGGCGCGGGTTGCATCGTTCCTACCGACTGAGCAGGTTGCCCGGGTCCATCGGCCACTTCGTCGGCACTGGGAACGCGTTGCTTTCCAGTTGCTTGATCAGCGCCTCGATTGCTACGTCTCGCTTGGCCAGGGGCCAGTAGGGTTGGATCATCTCGGGTCCCCAAGTCAGCGAAAAGGCTAGCCTGTCGCAAATGCGAGCCATGGTGGTTTTGCCTTCATACTCGGACCCTTCCGGCAGATGCTTCCCTGCCGAGCCTGGTAAGTACACGACTCCTTGCTTCACAGTGCACTCGCCATAAGAGCGCTTGTTTCGCAAGACTTCAATCGCTATCCGCCGAACCTCGGGGAGAGCCAAAAGTGGACTCTTGAAAAACAGGTCGTATGAGGCGGTTGGGCTCTGATTGATATGGTGGGCGATATTGAAAGCTCCCTCCGGCGCCCCTAGGAGCTCCTCCAAAAGACCGCGCAGGGCAGGGTGATCTGGATAGGCGACGAATGGCTGCAGCATCGCTACGTTAAAAACTCCGACG
>JBKJIP010000078.1:0-2625 GCA_046598515.1 Fimbriimonadaceae bacterium
CCGACCTGCCGGGATGCGTCGCGGCGGCTCCAAGTCAGGAGGCAACTCTCAAACTCATGAAAGAAGCGATTGAGTTTCACATCGAGGGTCTCAGAATAGAGGGGTTGCCCGTCCCTCCGCCGACGACCTTTGCAGCGCCCCTAAGAATCACCGCCTGAACCGAAATTCCTCTACGGACTCAGATGTGTTGGGGAATCTATGGTCCTCAACCTCGTTTTTTAAGGGGATCGCCTTCGCGACTTTGGACTGCGGCCAAACTTCGGCCAAGCGATATTGAACTTTCGCCCTAACGAAAATTTGAAAACGAAGTTATAATAAATGTTAGAATGATTGAAGTCAAGGTAACAACTGTGGGCAACTCGGCAGGCGTCGTTCTTCCGAAAGATGCCCTGTGCCGAATGGGTGTCGATAAGGGAGACCGCCTCTTCATGGTCGAGCATGAGGAAGGTTGGTTGCTGACGGCGTACGATCCAGCTATGAAGCGACAGATGGCGATTGCAGAGGAAGCAATGGCCCGATTCAAGAATGCCCTGCACGAGCTAGCAAAGTGAGCGTAGAGCCTGAGTTTCTGTTGAAGGAAGCGGTTCTGTATGCCCATGTTCGGCAGTTGGACCTTCACGGCGGGGCCCATGGAGTCCGCGATGTTGGCATGCTCGAGTCCGCGCTCGGTCGAGCTCAGAATATCTGGGTGTACGAGCAAGGATCTGTGCCGCGAATGGCGGCCGCCTATACGTACGGCATTGTCCGAAACCATCCGTTCGTGGATGGAAACAAGAGAACCGGCTTCGTAGCTGGGCTCATGTTTCTTGGGCTCAACGGATTCGACCTGCAAGTCAGTGAGGCGGAAGCGTGTCTCACTATCTTAAACCTCGCGGCCGGTGAAATCGACGAGGACCAGTTGACCGAGTGGTTCACTCGGAACTCAGTCGCTCGATCAGACCAACCGTGAGCCGCGCCAAGCTTTCCATCGACGTCGGGTCGATGATCTCAAAGCCGTGGCTGTTCTCCATCGGCAAGCCAAGCGTGAACGGGCGCGCGCATAGCCCGTGGCTCGCCGCGCAAGAAGCGTCGCTGCCGCCGCGGGAAAGGGCCTGGAACTGTAACCCGATCTCCAGATCGCCGGCAACATCTTCGACAAGCGCGATATCTGCCGCCGCCATAGTCGAGTAGCTGTCGGTGACCCAGACCGTCGGAGCGTCGCTGAGTTCTACCGGCGCATCCGGCACATTTGGTCCAAGTTCGAGCGCGATGCAGACATCCGGCCGGCAGCTCTGCAGATAGAACAAGGCACCCTCGCCGCCAACTTCCTCGGCCGCCGTCGCCACGAAAGCGACATCTATGGTTTGCCCCTTCAAGGCGTCCAGCGCCAGGAGCCAGGAGACGAGATCGGCACGATCATCCAGGAAGTGGCCGGCGATTAGACGCTCCAAGCGGATCAATTTTCGGCGAGATTCCGCTACGACGACGCGCGAGCCCGGACGAACGCCGCGGTCGATCAGTTCCTCGTCGTCCATGCCCGTCAACACCCTCGCCATCTCCCATTCAAGCGCCCCCTCTCGTGCTTGGGCGACGGTGCTGGATTCGTCCTCGGTGTGAATCCCGCCAAAGGACAGCACACCCGTGATAGGATCGCCCTCTCCGAGCGGCAGAATCGTAACTTCGCCTTCACCCAGCTTCCAGGGAAGGAGCCCACCCATCGGACCGACCACTAACTGGCCGCCCGGCTCGATCTGACGAACGATCATGGCGATCTCGTCCATGTGGGCCGTGACAACGATCTTAGGGGGCAAATCGGAAAGGGACACGATTAGGTTGCCTTTGGCATCAGATCGCCAGGAGTAGCCCATTGCCTCAACATGCGCAACAAGGGCGGCATGAACAAGTCCTTCTTGACCGGGAGGGCCAGGAAGGGAGACAAGTTCTTGGAGTAGGGCCATGGGATCCATGGCTACATTGTGAAGCAACCGGCAGTTAAAGCTCTTTCAACAGCTTCGCGGGGACTCCGCCAATAATGCACTTTCCCTGCGGGAAGCTCTTCGTCACCACCGCTCCCGCCGCAACGACGGTATTAGGCCCAAGTTCTATTCCGGGAAGGATGACGGCATTCATGCCGATCCAACATTTCTCTCCGATCGAGATCGGCGCTCCGGCCGCATGGTGGGCGGGATCGAGGGGGTCGTGGTTCGCGGTAATCAGGCCGACATTCGGCGCGATGTAGGTGCCGTGGCCGATTGTGATCGTTGCGTCGAAGCACTGATAATAGCAACCAAAGTGCTGAAAGTTATTCAAATCGTCCGGATGATGGACGAGATTCTTGGAGTTGGAAACCCGGATGAACGGGGACACGGGAAACTTGATCTGGCGGTTGAACCCGAGGATTTTCTGCAAGAAGATGCTGCGCCACATCCAGCGCCAGCCGGCAATCTCTCCCTTCTCAAAGTGGCGACCGCGCAGGTAGCGGCGATCAAAGAATAGGGGGCCGATGAGCATTCCCAGGGGAACGATGAGGAGCCAGACGATACGCTTCGCGACCTTTTTCATGAACGCGCAGAGAGTGTACTAGCCATACTCTGATTCGATGAAGGTCGCCGTAGTTGGAGCGGGAATTATGGGGTCGAGCACCGC
>JBKJIP010000127.1:0-9549 GCA_046598515.1 Fimbriimonadaceae bacterium
CAAGCTGAACCAACTCTTCTATCTGGACATCGGTCCCTCCAATCAACTGCTGGGAACCGGCGTGATGGGGCCGCTGGCCACAGGGCCTGTCGATTTCGCGTTCGGTCCGGACGGAGCCCTATACTATGTCTCCATCTCGACTCAGTCCATCCGAAAGATCAGCTATCGCGCCACCGTCGCCAGCGTTTCCGCTCCCGCCAACGTGGATGGCGGGACGACCACGACGGGCACTGTTACGCTAAATGTCGTCGCGCCCGCCGGACGTCAATCTCTTTCCCTAAGCACGGACAATCCCGGTCTGGTTACCATCCCCTCCTCAGTAACCGTCGGTCCGGACGCGCTCAGCCAGACGTTTCCCATTGCGACCAAGGGCGTACTCGTGCCGACAGTGGTCACGATTCGGGCATCGCTGGGCATTACCGTAACCACTTCGGTGACGTTGCAGCCCAACGGGGTTAAAGCCGTGTATGCGCTGTGTCCCACCGTCATTTCAGGAGAGTCCCCGAAGTTCACGGTCATGCTCCTAAACGTGCCCGTGGGACCGGCGGTTGTCGCTCTTCAATCATCATCTCCCGCTCTCACGATTCCGTTGACTTTAACGCTGGATGCGGGGATGAAATCCAAGGGTTTGTACGCGCAGGCGGCTTCGGTCGGCGCAAACACTCCGGCCACCATCACGGCAACGTGGTGCGGAACATCGAAGAGCAAGAGCGTGACCATCGTTCCTGCATCGCTCAGCGACTTGATCATCACGCCGAACCCCATTCTGGGGGGGACTTCCGGAACCGGGCAGGTCGTCCTAAACGGGACAGCGAAGCCGGGAGGAACCGTGGTGACGACGTACGATAACACGAGTCTCATCACCACGCCTGCTTCAGTTACTGTTCCGGCTGGCTCGACGACGCAAAACTTCGCTTTCTCGACGCTCTACGTGACCGCGACCACGACGCGGACGATGTCGGCGAAGCTGGGATCGGTCACGAAGACGGTTACCGTAACGCTCCTTCATTAGATATGCAGCGAGAACTCAGCTCCGTTGAGATGACAGCGAAACGCGGCAGCAATCCGCACGTCATCAAAGCATGAAGCGCCTTTTGCTCCCCACCATGTTGTTCCTGACGGCATTCGCGAGCGCCGCACAAGTTCAAGAGACGCCGCGGGCTTTCCGTATCAAGGTGCGCCATGCCGATCCCTATTTCATCAAGGGGATGCTGGAGGGCCAGTCGCTGCTTTCGCCCGAGCTTAGTACGGCTTTGAACTTCATGGGACTGCCGGGCGGCGCCGTGAACATGATCGACAAGATGTTCGAGGGCGGCACGTTCATCGTGAACGCGGCCGACAACAGCATCTGGTGGATCCCCACGAGGCGGTAGCGGGTTCAAGTGGTACCATATAGGCATGTCGCTTGCCCTTGGCAAGGAGAGCTTTTTTTGGCATCGCCTCCATTCGCTTACCGGCGTGGTCCCCGTCGGTTTCTACGTTTTACAGCACCTCACCCTCAATAGCTTTAGCTTTGCGGGCCCGGAGCAGTACGACAAAGTCAGCGGGTTCTTCTACAGCCTCCCTCCGCATATCCTTCTGGGCATCGAGATCTTCGTCGTCCTGTTGCCGCTCATTTTTCACTCGGTTTACGGGATGTTCATCTCGACCCGGGCGAAGCAGAACTATTTGGGCACGAACTACGGATGGTCGCAAAACCGGATGTTCTGGCTCCAGCGGGTCTCCGGCATCTTCCTTTTCTTCTTCTTGATCTTCCACGTAATCTCGACGACGGGCCGCGTGAAGCTGGCGGGGGATCACCGGGTGGTGGATTACGCTGCCATGCAGCAATCCTTCCAGAGCTACTACGGGCTTCTGCTCGTGTTCTACGCGCTCGGAGTTTTGGCGGCGTGCTATCACCTCGCGTATGGGTTGTGGAACTTCTGCGTCCGTTGGGGCATCACGGTGAGCGATCAAGCTCAAGCTCGAATTCAGAAGTTCTCATTTGGGATGTTCATCGTGACCACCGGCCTCGGCTTCTTGGCGTTGTACGGATTCCTACGGCATTCGCCGACGGCGACGGAAGAGCTTCGCTCCGCGATGCTTTTGTTCACGCGAAGCGCATAGACTGCGCTACAGGCTGATCGGCGCATTTCCCGGGGCTCATGTGGGCCGAGGATGCATGTGCCTCGGCGACAGCTTCGGAGGCGGCCCAAAGCGACTATTGGTCGAGGAAGGAAATCCACAAAGTTGCATGGTCCTTTGCGTCTTTGCGCCTTTGCGTGGAAAGGGCGTTTCCGGCTGTCCAGCAGGTTGAGATTCCAAGGCTCAGTCTCACGCAAAGGCGCAAAGACGCAAAGAAAGGCGCCTCCGCAAACAACTCAAGGTTGGACATCAACTTTCAGAATGCGATAGTGCCTTCCGGGAGAGGTGAAACGCTAGCAGTGCTTCAGTCGGATGATCTCCGGCCCGTCACCCTTTTCGGACACTTTACGCGGACAACCGTCGTTCTCATCCTGTTTCGTCCGCAGGAACCCGCGCCGGTGCCCGGCCGGTAGTGTATGGCCGTGCGATCTTTCTCTCTGCTCGCGCTTTCTGCGCTCATTTTTGCCATTGGCAATGTTGTGCTGGACCCAGTCGCCTTGGATTGCGAATAGGCTTGAGGCTAAAATCGCGAGCATCATTTCAGAGACGGACAAAAGTCACCCGGCGGTTCGTTGGGCTCACCGTGGCAAAGTCAGGGAAGCTCTACAGCGTGGGCCAGCGCGCCAAAGGCTAGCGTGGGTCCAGCCGGAACCCGTTGAACCAGCGGGTCACGTGCGTGGAGTTGAGCATCGGCGTGGGACCGGCAAAGGATCGGAAAATGACCCGCTTGCCGATTGGGTTTGCGACGATTCGGAAGGAGATGCCGTCATGGGTGTCTCCTTCAATCACGACTTTGGGTCTCTTGCCCACTACGTGGAACCCTCGGATCGACCCCTTCAGAGAGAGCCTGGGAGGATAACCGTCAAAGGAGAATCCGCCCGTTTGAGCCCAGAACACGAAACCCCGAGCAAGAGGTGCAAGATCCTTGAGCGTGTTAACCTCAGCCTGCAGTGCCCACGATCCGGTGATGTAAGCCCGGTCGGCATAAATTGAGTAAGTGACTTTGGCTTGGTCGGACGATTCGGCACCCTCGGGAAGCGTTGTTGTGACCCGATTCCGTGTGTGAAGGCTTGTAAAGCCCTCTTCTTGCACGGAAACCCACTGCGGCCCGGGTTCCGTGTCCGGAGTCGGAACGGGCTCTTTGGGCTGGAATGAACCGAAGAAGGTGGATACTTCGGCCTCGGTAGGAGCGGGTTGCCGTGGGAAAGTAATCATCTCGATTGCAACTACCGTCGTATCGACGCATATCGCCTTGCTACGCAACTGCCCACCTTCGGGCGTTCGAATCGTGAACTCGAGCGCAGGGCGGCCCCCAACCCAAGCATCCGTCTCCGACGTAACCGTGCCCCGGCGGAGCCCCTCGCGTGCTGCTCTCATGTACAGATGAAGGTTGTAATCGGCTGATCGTCCGACTTGCTCAGTGACGAGTGTGCGAAAGATCGAGCTGCCGACAAAAGACATCCGGTACGGGTGGGCCGAATCCCGCGGAAAAATTGCAGGCATTCTAACAGTCGCAACACGGGCTAGGTCGTGTAGCACCCAGTCGCTTTGGAATGCGACAAGACCCGTTGCGAGCAATGTGAGCATTCGTCCTAAAGACGGCTATGAGTTGCCCACTGGTTCACTTTCGACCGGGACGGTCGAACTACTCATGACCGGGACGGTCATGCTACTTGTTACGAGCCGCGTTCCAGAAACGGGTTGGGGCGGGTGCGGATGTTTTCTTCCCATAGAGCTTGCTCACGGACGTAGAGCTCGTCGGGCAGCTCGATCAGCCCGTAGATGCACTCGTCGAGGCCCAGCCGCACAGCCCAGCCGGCATCTCCGTAGGAGTAATGCCACCACTCATCTCGGCAGTTCGAGAAGCCGACTTCCAGCATCGCATCCACGAGCAGAATGCGGTTTTGGTGCGCTTGCGTGGTCAACCCGAAGGCATACGTCGGGCCACCCTCGATGCGCCCATAGGGCGAGCTAACGTCGATAAACTCTCCCGCCTCATCCATCAGGACGACGTCGATCGCGGCCCCGGTGCAGTGCCCGGGCGGAGCTTTTCGGCCGGGAGGGGCGACCCATCGGTTTACGGTCCTTCTCAGGTTCGCACCGAACCTGTTTGGGAAAGCTTCTTGAGCTGATCGCGTCATGAATTCGTAGATCATGATTTGGCGCTTTAGCGGTCTCCAAGCGTCCGTCACCGCTAGGAAGACACCCGACGGCATCAGCTTCGCCGCTCGTTCGGCCATCATCGCCACCGTTTCTCGCACATACGGAATGGTCTGATGCCGAGGGAGCAGGATGGAGGGCGCCACATCCGCCAGGCGAATCAACGGCTCGCCATTGTCACGCTCGCGGACACGGTCCAAAGCCTGCACAGGCTCGGGACGGCCTTTCGTTCGATCCCACTTAATCAAAAACGGAACCCGATGAGAATGCCGATGAGCGCCAGCCCCGCGATCTTGAGGAAGCTGCTGTTCTTGCCCTTTTTGGCGGGATTGCTCAGCTCGACCAAGTCATTCGCTTGCAACTCAAAGGGGCCACTCATGCCATTGGCGGAAGCGGCGACGTTGTGCGTGAACACCTTGTCGCGCCCATCGATCTTTCGCGTTACTTTCACCTTCGTGAGATCGGCCGTCTTCTCCGGACCGCCGGCAGCAGCAATGGCTTGCTCAAGCGTCATGCCCGGCCGTAAGACTACGCGCTGCGGACTCTTCACTTGACCCGTGACCGTGATGAAGGAGATCGGAGCGCCTCCCGGAACGAAGACGCGATCGCCCGGCTTCAATTCGCTGTCGACTTCCTTCACGTTGACAGGCGTCATCGCCGTGCCATCCCGTTCGACGCGAACCGCGGTCTCATCCGCGCCCGGTCCAACGCCGCCACTGGCGCGGATCGCACCGCGAACGGTCAATCCACGCGTGAAGGGAACAAGGCCGGGGCGGGCGACCATGCCCGTCACGGAAATGTCGGCTGTGCGGGCAATGAGATCGAAGTAGATGCGATCGCCGGCTCGCAGGGTCGGGTTGTTCGTCATATCCGAGCCATTGAAGCTTGCAAAATCCACTATGACGGTTTTGCCGTCTACGGGCACGATTCGGACGTGGGCCAAGTCGGCGGCCGAAGTCGGCTGAGCTTCTTTCACCACGTCGGAGAGACGTAATCCTTCCCGTGGATACAAATCGCCGCTGCGTGCGACCGCGCCGGTGAACGTGATGAGCCCACCCTTGGCCGCGCCTAGAATTCGCAGTTTGATCGTCGCGCGAGCAAGAATTCGCTGCTCGATGAACGTAGCGGCCAGCTTCGCGCCCGCAGCTTTCTCATCGAGGCCGGCGATGTTGACCGCTCCGATGAATTGCATGACGATAAAGCCGTCACGGGTGATAACATAGTCTTTGCTGAGGCTCGGTTCCTCTTCGCAGACGACGTTAACCGTATCATTCGGCTTAACCACCGTCTTCGCTTGCCCGAAACAGAAGGGCAGCAAGAACAGCAGAGCCGGCAGAAACCACAGGCGCAAGGATTTCATCACTGTAAATGACGGGCCGCGCCCTACCGGAGATTCCCAAATCAGGAAAGGAGTGCGTTCATTACGTCGGAAAACTCTCGGGCCTTCTCCGACTCCTCCAGTGCGCGCTCATCGAAAGGAAGTCGAGCGCGTTCGGATCGTTCGGGATCGTAGATAAATCCAAGGCCCGGACTGCCCGGGGCGAGGATAGCGATCACCGGCGGATCTTCTTGCTCGGCGAGCGGCGCGATCAGCCTCGCGTCCATTTCGCGAAGAATCCATTCGTATTGGGCGTGCATCTCATCGCCGCCCGCCAGGCGGAAGTCGCCCGGCTCCGTGATCCAAGCCACGGCTCGCTCGTGCTTCTTTGCCCAATCCACCAGCCATTCAAATTTCAGGGTGGTCCCGCGACCGATAGCGCCCCGATGGGCATGGCGATAGCGAGCAAGGCGGGTCAAGCCGTCCAATCGTACGGACGAGGATGCGAAGTTAGCCGTTCTGCCACGCATAAGAGGAAGGTTCGGGAGCTCGACCGGTAATCCCTGACCCCAGGGCCAAAGGACGTCGATGGGATCGTGGCCCTCTTCCTGGCGGCGCATGTTGAACTCCTGCTCATGGAGGAGGTTGACGCTGTCGTCGATGAAGCGCCGAAGCGCGGTCTCCCCGTCCCCTTCGGGCAGGATGTCCTTCCACGGACGGCCGTTCAGCTCCGACGGAGGGGTTGTGCCCAAATCCAGCGATCCGGGCTCCCAGACCAGTGCAAAGACCGAACCCTCCCCTAAGAAGGTGAACTTCGGCGTGCTGAGCCGTTTTCCGACTTGGACCAGGATGGCAAGTTCTTCCATCGAGGCGGCAACTCTGGGCTCGCGGACCGTGCCCGCGTCCATGGTGAGCCCCGAAACCCGAAACTGCACGCTTCGCGTGGGAGGATCGAAGCCCAGGGATGACACCGTCAAGGGACCTTCGGCGACGGGATAGGCGTCTGGATTCAGTCCGAGGATCTCGGCTTCCGACCGTCGCCATTGGAGAGGGAAGACCTCGGAGCGCTCTGCAAGCGAGCGCAAAACGGGCATCGAAGCGTCCCTAAACCAGGGCTCGGCGGGGTCGGCGAGCAGTTCGGACAGTATAAAAACGGAAGTCGGTCGAAAATTCATTAAAAAAACCAGGTCAACGACTGGAACATTCGCGAAGTTCGTTGCGTCATATCATGTGACGGACCTATAACCGTCACCCCCCATATCCATACATTCGAGCCCTTATACCCATCATTCTCGGCTCGCTTTTGAGGTGACCCCGTCGTATTGGCGGGGTCCTTTTCCTTTAGGGCACACTGGATTTTGCTGATGCGTCGTCTCCTATCGATTTTCCTGATCTGCCTGGCCGCTCTGGTCTCTGCTCAAGAGACCATTCCCAATGCGACAACCCTGTGGCTCAATCAGCCGGGGGCGATGTACCACGATGGTCTCCACAACCGAACATACCTCGGTTGGGTCACCAACACCGGCGCCGTGATGGTGGGAGCTTATGACCATGACTTGGGGCAGATGCTTCCGCCCGTGCAAGTTCACCAGTGGCCGATCTCCGATGATCATGCCGCACCGGCGATCCATGTCATTCAACATGGCCCAGAAGCAGGGAAGATCATCGTCGCCTTTGCCCTCCACAATAGTGTTCTCTATTCCCGCCGCACGACGAATCCAGAGGATATCGCCGCTTGGGATGCGACGCGCGCCGTAACATTGCGTAAATCGACTTATCCCAAGCTCGCCGAAACGAGCGATGGCACGCTGTACGTTATGTTTCGCGGTGATGCCCTTCCCCCGCTAAAGAGCCAAAGTCAAGGCGTGCTAAAGAGCTCCACCGACGGCGGCCAAACCTGGTCCGCGGATACGGACGTGGTCAACTTCGGCGCGCAGATGATCACCTATCCAGGCTCCCTGCGAAGTTTCGGTAATCGGCTCCACATCCTGTTTAATGTTCCGCCCCTCGGCGGAACCACGCGCACTGTGTATCACGCATGGCGGGATGCAAATGGGGTTTGGAAGCGAGCTAACGGTCAGACCTTGACGCTTCCGATCACCGCCGCTTCGATGCCGCCGATCTACACCGGTCCCGAAGGGAGAAACCTGGTGTTGGGAGATTTGAGGCTGGACCTCATGGGCCGACCGATTCTCACTTTCTTGACTTCTGGAGCTTACACCTCGACCTTCGGCGCGGCCAACCCGGCCTATCGAGCTCGTTTCACCGGCTCCTTCTGGCAAGTGAAGGCTGTTCCCAGCGCGGTGCAAGTCTATTATCCGGCAGGATTGACCATCGATCCTCTCGACACCAATCGCTTGGTAACGGTTGTGCGCTTCAACGGCCAATATGAACTACGTTCATTTACTACCATCAACGACGGCACAAACTGGACGGCCACGACCCTGATACGGCAAGTAAAACCGATGGCTAGGCCCATGTTCGTAGAGAATGGGACACCCGGTTTCCGGCTCACATGGCTCGATGTCGATCGGTACATGACATACCGCGACTACCTCACGAACCTCCGTCTCGGGCTCTAGCGAACATCCAGGTGCTCGTAGTAGAGCACGTTGATGAAGGCGACGGATGCTGTCATCAAGACTCGCTCTCCAATTCCCAGGTTGCCGAAAGCGGCCCCGATCCCAATCGCCCCGCCCAGCGCGCACCAGCGCAATCCGCTGTCGTCCATATCATGGGCCATCCAAAACTTCCAGCCCACCAAGGCCAGCGAAACGAAGATGAAGGCGGAGAGGTGGTTGAGGGAATAGGGATCGGAAGTGGCGATGTAACCCATCGCGGCGATGACGCCGAGCAGAAAGAGCATCGAGAAGATCCGCTCCGCCTTCGCCATCAGCGCGGCCTGTATGAGAACCAGGAGCCCGCAAATGCTGAACAATCCCCAGGCGATACGGCTTCCCTGCGCGAGTTGATTGCTGATCGGCTGGCGTACTGTCTCCGGAATCCAAAGCAATCCCAAAGCGATCAAAGAAAGAGCGCCATAGATCGGGCGGGGAATGCGCTTTGCTCGGCGGCGAACCTGCCGCCGCCAAGATGGGATGTATCTGGGCATCGCGTTGGTCATTTTAGATCACGCATACTCTTGGGGATGCTCAAAGTAGAGTCGAAAGGGCCGGTCCTTCATGTGACCTTGAATCGGCCCGATGTTCGAAACGCGTTCAATGACGAATTGATCGCGGCGCTTTCCGAAACATTCGGTTCGGTTCCGGAAGGGACGCGCGTCGTCGTGTTGTCCGGCGAAGGCAAGTCTTTTTGTGCCGGTGGGGACTTGGAGTGGATGCGAAAGGCGGCTTCTTACACGGAGGAGCAGAACTACGAGGATGCGCTCAAACTCGCAGGTCTTTTCTATTCCATCGCCCATTGCCCCGCGGCGGTCATTGCTAAGGTTCATGGGGCGGCATTCGGCGGAGGATGCGGCCTCGTGGCGGCGTCCGATGTGGCGATCGCGGCACCGGAGACGCTCTTCGCCTTCAGCGAGGTTCGATTGGGCTTAATCGCGGGGACGATTTCCTCGTATGTCATCCCCAAGATCGGAGCCGGCCACGCCCGCGCCCTCTTCGCAACCGGCGAAGCTTTTGGCGCCGATCGCGCTCTGACGATTGGGCTGGTTCACGAAGTAGGCGATGTCGACCAGTTGGCAGCGGTCAAAGTGAAACAGATTTTGAGCGTGGGTCCGGAAGCCGTGACCGCATCGAAGCGACTCGTACACGAGTATCCGCTGCCTGCCGAAGAAACGGCTCGTCGACTGGCTCGAGCTCGCGCCGGAGAGGAAGGGAAGGAAGGCGTGTCCGCATTCTTAGAGAAGCGCAAGGCGAACTTCGCGGTGGACCCTTCATGAAGAAACTCTTAGTCGCCAATCGCGGCGAGATCGCGATAAGGGTCTTCCG
>JBKJIP010000243.1:0-6567 GCA_046598515.1 Fimbriimonadaceae bacterium
TACGTGAGTCTGGGCTTTTCGGAAGTCGAGCGATGGGGTCCGGCGATGGCGATTATCGAGCATGACGGTTTGGAGCTTTGGCTCGCCGGACCGAGCGCTTCGGCATCAAAGCCTATGCCCGACGGGCGTCAGCCCGAACCGGGCGGATGGAACCGCATAGTGCTGACGGTTGCCGATTTGGAAGCTCTGGTATTGACTCTTCGGGCCCAAAGTGTAACTTTCCGCAATGAGCCCCTGAGCGGACCCGGAGGTTCGCAAGTGCTGATCGAGGATCCCGACGGCAACCCGATCGAGTTGTTTCAGCCTCGTCATTGAGCGCGGGCAAAACTCTAGATGATCGTGACCTCGAACACGAGGTAGATCGCGAGCGACATCAGGAAGCCAATCATCGCCGCAAGGCCACAGCCTTTCTCGCCCACGATCTGGATGACCTTGCGTGCCGATAACCCGATCAGAAAGATAGAGAGCATCCCAAGGAGCAGCAATCCCGGCCCCGTGGAGCCGGGCCGCCCGCTTTCCATGATCAGAGCCGTGAACGCGAGCACCAGGCAAATCGAAGTTGCAAAGATGAGCGGGAGAACACGAACGAGCTTTCGTTGCATCTGTGTCTATTCTCCGCACGTTAGAGGGGTGAAACGACGCAAGGCCCAGGAAGTCGGGCCTAGGTCGTGGACGGCAAGAGATGTCGCGTTCCGGCGCTTCATTCGGAAGTAATCTCTTTCCATGTTGCTGCTCGCGATTCAAGGCGGTATCGATCTTGTGGCCGACAAACTGAAGGACTCCAGCCTTCAAGGTGCCCTGGTTTCGGCCTATGTTCAGACCCTCGACGGTCGGGTCCTCTACGAGCAGAACTCGCGCATTCGGGTCGTGCCTGGTAGCAACGAGAAGATCCTCAGCGTTAGCTATGCTTTGGCGCGCCTCGGCCCGACCTTTCGAGCCCGGACACGGTTCTGGCGCGAGAAAGGGAAAGTGATCATCGACGCGCCCGGCAATCCAATGCTCACTTACGACCAGATGAAGGCGGCGCGCAAGATTGTGGGGACGAGTTCGGTGGTTCATGTCCGCCAGGCCTATCGAGTAGGAGTGCCCGCGGGCTGGGAACTGGACGACTTACCCAACCGATACGCGGCACCCGTGACCGCTCTTACCGTCGATCAGGGCGCATTTGAGCTTTGGGGAGCGAAAGGGAAGGTTTACTTCATGCCGGAGGCATTTGGGGCGACGGCGAGGTTCTTCCCGGGCGGCACGAACAAGGTGGATTACAATCCGTTCACCAAAATCGCCAAGGTGTACGGCTCGATTTCCCGCGAGGCGACTAGGCTCGATACACTCGCCATCGCGGATCCGGATCAGGCCATCGCCCGTTTCTTTGGCGGGTACCTCGCGAGCACGGAGAAGCTCCCTGATCGAAAGCCCGACTACGAGGCTCTCTCCGATCCCCTTCAAGACGTGGCGACGACTTGCTTAGTCAAGAGCGACAACAACATCGCGGAGCACTTGATGCTCCTGGCGGCGGCGAGCGAAGGGGCTCTGGGGCCGAAGCCGTACGATGTGGCGGCCGAGCGGATGAAGAAGTTCCTGGTCGAAGATGTCGGCTGCGAAGCGGCCGACCTCCGCCCCCAGGACGGCAGTGGTATGAGCCGGCACAACTTCGTCACGACCCGGGCGCTCGCCAAAAACATGGCGTGGGCGACTCAAAAGTGGGGGGATCGCTGGACCTCCGCGTTGGCTTCGCCCGGAAAGGGAACGTTGGTGGATCGCCTAAAAGGCTCTGGATTTCGAGGAAAAACAGGGACGCTGGACGCGGCGTGCGCTTTAACGGGGGTTTTGAGTTCGGCGGACGGCCAAAAGCTCGTAATTAGCCTTGTTTTTAATCACTACTTAGGCACGAACACTCAGGTTCGCGGTGTACAAGATGGAATTGTGCGTATCCTAGAGGAAGCTCAGATCGGTACGGTTTTTGAGGGGTTTCGTTTTTGTGAAGTTGCTTTTCCCTTCCCGAGCATTGGCTCTTTTCATGGCTATCGGTATGATCGACTTGATCACGACCGCCGTCCTGCACGCCCAGGGGAAGATCGTTGAGCTGAACCCGATCATGCGGGTGCTCATCGAGAGGAGCGAATGGCTCTTCGCATTGGCCAAGTTCGCCACCCTGTTCGCCGGCTGGATCGTTCTGCGATGGTATTCGAATACGAACCCGACGTTCGTGCGAAAAGCGTCCCTATGGGGTAGCAGCGCCTACGTGATCGTCTGGAGCCTGTGGTTCTTCGGTGCCACCTTCGGCCATAGACCGGTTGATTCCCTTCCTCTGACCCCGGCCGAAATGTCCGAGCCCGAGCAAAAGGAAGAGGATTCGAACGTCATGCGCTTCGCCTGACCTTTGCGTAAAGCGCAACCCTCACTCCCAAGGTGCCAACTCCCGCGTATGTCCTGGTTCCTCTGCGAGATGTTTGTGCTCGCGGGGGAACCGTTGGGGAGGGGGAAACCGCATGGGACGAGCTTTGGATCAAGGGAGTTTCCGGAACCCTCACCCCCTGCCCCCTCTCCCTAATCGGCACGGGCATCCGATCAAGGAGAGGGGAAAGGAATTCTAAAACTGGTAACGATCGCCCTAGAGACTCCCTGGTAAGAACGCCGATCATTGAATTACCGGGTTAACACGGGCGCGTGAAGAAGAGCTATCCGAAATCCAAGGGCTGGAGCGGAATGCATGAGAGAGGGTTGGAGCGCGCCCCGTCCCGGATAAGGCAAATCAATGGCTAAGCACATGAAGATCGTTCGGCTCCTCGAACCGGAAATGTGCTTGGAGTGTCGCTTCGCAAAGATGGCACAAGTGGAACAGCCCGACGGCACAGTTTCCCGAATGATCCACTGCCGGAGACTCGACTGCGACAACTGGGACTCACAGGGTGCCGAACCGGTCAAGGACATCCATTGGGATGTCGACGAAGCCGCTTAGTCTTCGGAAGTAACTCGGCATTTAGCGGGAATCATGTTTTTCCGCCGGCATTCGGTTTACTATGCGTGTGCGATTTCCATTTCTCTTCTCCTTTGCCGCTCTTGCTTGTCTGAGCCAAGCCCAAATCGTGAGCGGTCGCCTCGATAACTTCCAGGACGGCACAACGATGTCGTGGGCGGGCGGGTCGAATCCCACCTACACGGCGAGTGGCGGCCCGGGCGGCGCTTCTGACGCCTTTCTAATGCTCACTTCGGGAGCGCAGAACAAGCTCGCCACGTACAACATCGACCGCTGGAGTGGTAACTACCCCGCCGCCGGAGTTACGCGAGTCGAAGCGGATCTTCGAAACTACGGCGCAACCGACCTCTTTATCCGCGTTGTTCTGCACGGCACGAATGGCACGCGCTGGTCATCTTCGACGCCGTTCGTGTTGTCCTCCGGTGGGACTTGGACGCACGTTGGCGTAGATCTGCTCGCCTCGAACTTTATTCTCACGCAAGGCACAGGCACGTTCGCTGCCACGATCGCAAGTCTTGATCGCCTCATGTTTCGCCACGAAGTGATGGTCTCCTCCTCCGGCTCGGAGATAACGGGCCAACTGGGCTTGGACAACATCAAGGCCATGGGTGCAAACGACTTTACTTTCGCTCTGAATAAAACGCAGGTTGCTGGACAGAACAGCGTCAAGGGCACGATCACCCTCGACAATAGCGCAAGCCAGAGCACCGTGTTCACCACGTTCGACAATAGCTCCCTCGTGAACACTCCGGCGACGGTGACGGTCGCGGCGAACGCACTCTTTAAGGACTTCCAAATCACGGTTACAGCCGTGAACAGCTCGATCAATACGGCAGTCTCCGCGAAGCTCGGAGCGGTAACCAAGACAGTCCCCCTCACGCTCATCCCCCTCGTCCCCACCGCGCTTGCCTTCACGCCGAACCCGGTGGTAGGTGGAAATCCGGTCTCGGCCCGGGTCGTCATCAACGGCGTCGCCGGTCCTGGCGGCCGAACGGTTGCGGTTTTCGATAACTCAACCTACACGACTATGCCGAGCACGGTCGTCGTCCCTGCCGGAGCGACTCAGGTCTTCTTCACCATCACCACAACGCATCCCACCGCGGTTCAGACGGTCACGGTCACGGCGCGTGTTTCGGCCGGGGAGAAGACGGCGACGTTTAGGATAAATCCGTAAATCGTAAGTCGTAGAGGCTCTTGCAAAGTCGTCTGGATGCCGGTAAATCGTAAATTGTAAATCGTAAATCGACGAACGGGGAACCTGTAATGGGGGATCCTCGAAAAACCGAGGGCGTTTTGCACCACATGGAACCGACATTTGCAATTTCCTCCGTAAATCGTAAATCGTAAATCGGCGGAGCATGGAGAACCATGTTACGCCGATTCTGTTTATTGGCTCACATTTGCCGATTGCTCGCGCAGAGACCACAAGGCCCCTGCGAATGCGTTCCGTCGATTTACGATTTACGCAAGATCACCGAATCAGCGACAAGATGTCTTCCGTCACCGCGTCCAGCACCTGCAGCGCCTTCGCGGCGGCCTGGTAGCTACGTTGATAGCGGAGCATGTTGGTCATCTCGTCGTCGATGTTCACGCCGCTGATGGCTTGCCTTCGATTGTCGATCGAGGCCATCACGGCGGACTGAGTGTCGATCTGATCCGAGTAGTACGCTGAGTCCGACCCGATCGTGGAGACGAGGGTGCCGTAGTAATCCTTAAAGGATTTGCCGCCTAGGCCAGTTAAGGCCGTCTCTCGCATTCGCGATAAAGCCAGTGCCAACGAGCCATCGCCAGCGGCCCCGGAGGTGCCGGTCATGATGTTGGTGGAATCGGCCAAGACTTCCGCGCTGAGGTTGAAATCGGCGGCTCCCGTTTGGGGATCGGAGTCGGCGAAGAACAATATGCCCGTGAGGCCATTCTTTCCGATGCCGTCCTCGTGGAGCGCGTTGATCTCGGTTTTCATGGTGTTTGCCAAAAGATCGAGTTGGCCGAGATAGCCGTCGGCTTTGGCCATCGATTGGATCAATCCCGCGATTTGGCCACCTCCGATGGGGAAGTCACCCAGGGTGCCCGCAGAAGTATCGAAGTCGCGCGGCACGGCAAAGGACGCCGTGCCGCTCACAAGCGAAATCTGGCCGGAGTAGACCGCCATCGAACCATCTTCGTGGGTCTGGACTTGAACATCCATCAACCCGCTGAGTTCTTCGACCGCCGAATCTCGAGCATCCATCAAATCGTTCGGCATCGCGCCGGTGGCAAGCTTTGCGGTGATCTCGTCGTTCAAATCGGCGATGGTTGCCGAAAGCTGGTCGACGCGATTGAAGGCGCTATTCAGCGAAATGGTCAAATTCGCTTTTTCCCCCGAAAGGGAAGCGAAAGTTTGGCGAACCCGGGTAACCAGCGTTTGTCCCGCCTGTTGCACCGTCAGCTTCGCCGACGGATCGTTCGGATTGGAAGCCAATCCCGACCAGGCGTCGAAGAATTTGTTCAGTGCGGCGCTAATCCCCTGATCCCCAGGCTCAGGAAAGGCGCCTTCGATGGCGGACAGGGACGAAGCCAGGGCCTGGAACCGCCCCATATCGCCCGTGGCCGTCCACATGCTCCGATCCGTAAGGTAATCCCGGATGCGATTAACGTCTTGGACATTGACGCCCGTTCCTACTTGGAATGCGCCATTCGGGCTGTAGTAGAGATCGGCGGGATTGGCCGCGTAGTTGACGACTTGCCGTGTGTAGCCGATCGTGTTCGCATTGCTGATGTTGTGCCCGGTCACGTCCAACCCGCGCTGGAAAGCGCGGAGAGCTTGACCGAGCATGTTGATCCCGCCGAAAGAACCTGCCATGTTATGCCGCCTGATTCAACAGAATCGAGGTTGTTGCGGGGACGGCCGCATACTTGCTCTTGGGCTTCTGAGAAGCTTTTGCGATGAGCGCTACGGTGCCGTGGATGTAATCCATCTCGTGCGCGATGAGCTTGCGGTTCTTCTCGAACACGTTCTCCACGTGGCGAGCGGCAACCGTTACTCGGTTCGCGATCGACTGCAGCTGCTGCGCTTCGGCTTTTTCAAGCACGAGCACCAAGCTTCGAAGATGGGGATCCGTTCCCAATTCTTCGGCCAGCTTTCGGGCACACACCGCCGCGCTGTCGTCGATCTCTTTCATTTTCAAAGTGAGTTGGTCGAGTTCCGGCTGAATTCGCTCCACGCGGGCCACATCACGCAGCGTTAGGGCCACGGTCTGCTCGTGTAGGGAGCGAAGAAGTCGCTCAGAAGTGCTCAGCCAATCCCACCAAAGGGTCTGTAGTTCACGCGTTACCATTCGTATTGTTCTCCGGGTCGTTTATGATTGCGGCGAGTCGGGGCGCCATTTGCTTCTCGATCATGTCGGCGATGCCGAACTGACTCTTGGAAGCCATGCTTTCCGCGACAGCCTGGTTGAAAAAGTCTTGATAGATGCCGGCGCCGGCAGCCTTGCCGAACATCGAGCTGCCCTTTTGCATCTGCTCCATAAGCGTCTTGATGAAGCTCGCCTCGATGCCCTCCGCCGCTTTGCGCAGCTTCGTGCCAGAGGCATCCTGCCTCTGTGTCTCCCGGG
>JBKJIP010000256.1:0-3615 GCA_046598515.1 Fimbriimonadaceae bacterium
CCATCTACTCGGGTGAGGGCACCCAGATCAAGGCTTCGGTCTTGAAGTCGGTTCCCGTCGATATGGGCGGATTCGAAATGGTCCTCCCGAGCGAGCAAGTCGCGATTTCGCAAACCGACGTAATCGGTGATAGCGGAACGGGAACCGGCGGTCAGGGTGGCACTCAAGGTGGCGACGGTAACGCTCGTATTCAGCAGAGCTCAGCCGCGTCGGGCGCGAACACGAAGAAGGACACCTATGTAGTCGTGATTGGCCCCGCCAATCGGCTCGACCAGATTGAAGCTCAGATTCGGGCCATCGATCGCGGCATCTGCGAAGCCATCGGCGTCGAGATTCCGACCGGTACGGCCATGGTTCGCCAGTCCTACCGACCGAAGGGCACGAAGGCCGCCTTCCTGCTCCAAGCTTTGGCACCGACGGTAACGGCCGGAAGTTCCAATGCCAAGATCGGCAACGTCGAGGTCAACGCAACACCGTTGGCGTCGATCAGCGACCAGGTCATCACCTTCTGGGGCCGCGAGAATGAAGTCCGCAAGCTCATTGAAAACGTTATGGTTCTCGACCAAGTGGGCGAGGGCAACGGCGACTTCCTGACTTACGATCTCAAGTTCACGGATCCCCGAGCCGCGAAGCAGGAACTCGAAGCGCAGTTCCCGGGCCTCCAAGTCTCGATCATGCCGAACTCTGCCGCTAGCTACAACCTTTTCACCGAAAAGGCGACCAGCCAGAGCGCCGGTGGTGGTAGTTCTTCGAGCCAGACCTCGGGTGCATCCACGGCAACGACCG
Organism: Fimbriimonadaceae bacterium; assembly: GCA_046598515.1. Lineage (GTDB taxonomy): Bacteria > Armatimonadota > Fimbriimonadia > Fimbriimonadales > Fimbriimonadaceae > JANJUB01. The sequence continues at coordinate 787 of JBKJIP010000256.1, forward strand.
GTGAGCAGACGACCGAACTCGTCACGAACGACAGCCTGAGCCTTCCGTTCACCGCCTACGAGAAGACGGCCTTCCCTTTGAAGCTCGTCATGCGCGGCAACCGAGAGAATCTCGGCAAGGCCATGCGCTACCTCTCGCAGGTGGACGTATCGCCGAAGCAAGTTGCGATCGAACTTCGCGTCATGGACCTCACCAAGGAAGATGCTCGCAAGATCGGTCTCGACTGGAGCATCCTCACGGGCGGCACCGTCCAGCAGTTGCGCTTTAGCAACGGAAACGGAGCCACGGCCGGCACGAACGGTTCGTTCAATAGCCGACTCGGCTTCCCGGGTGGCGGTGTGGCCGACATCCTTGGAATCCTCGACGATTCGAACAACAATCGACATCTGATCGCCCGTCCGAACCTTCTCGGTCTCGATGGACGCCAGAGCGAACTGTTCGTCGGCGATGTCATCCGCTACGTTGAATCGGTTCAAGCTACGCAGAACGGTATCACTGTTACGGCGAAAGACTTGAGCGTCGGCGTCCGCCTCTCTGTTCTCCCGAGAATCGGCGGCGACGGCAGAGTAACGCTCGATATGCGACCGGTTGTGAGCAGCCTAACTGGCTTCACCGCGGTCCCCGGCGGTGGTCAGCTCCCGCAGACCAGCCTCCGCGTGGTGCAGGAGACGGCAGTTGTGAACGATGGTGAGACCATCGCGATCGGCGGCCTCATCCAGAAGCGCAGCATCAAGGAGTTCGGCGGCATCCCGTTCCTGAAGGACCTGCCCATCATCGGCCGGCTCTTCAGCCGAGAGACCACCTCGAAGCAGCAGACCGAAGTCGTCTTCTTCCTCACGACGAAGATCATCGACAAGGAAGGCGGCAACCGAGGCACCGCGGCAAATCCGATGGTGAACGGCAACTACGTCGAGCCGCAAAAGGAAACCAAGAAGAAGGGCGGCAACTAAGCCACTCTCGCTTCAAAATAACCCCCGACCTGACGCCCCAGGTCGGGGGTTTGTGTTTTTGCCTACCTCGCTTTTGGATGGAATTGTTCGGCTAGGCCCCATGTCGGGAGGCCCCTCGGAAACCTAAATGGGTTCCGCGACCAGTAATATTCGCGGCATGTGCGTCCGTCGCGTCTTTCCTTCTCTTCTCTTATCCTCGATGGGGGTGATGGCCGCCGCCGAGCCAGGGGCATTCTTGCTCAACCCAGATATTCATGGTGATCGCATCCTGTTCACCCGGGAGGGCGACGTCTGGCTAGGCAATCTGGTCACGGGAGCCGCCCAGCGACTCACCCGGCACGAAGGGCTCGAATCCAAGGCCCGATTCTCGCCCGACGGAACGCGGATCGCGTTTCAGGCCCAATATGACGGCGGCGGGAACCAAGTCTATGTTATGCCCGTGAGCGGCGGCATTCCCAAGCGGGTTACCAATCGGCTTAACTCGGCCGCACTCGAAGACTGGACACCGGACGGGAAGAGGCTGCTTTGCCGTGGGCCCGGCGCGGAGGGCGTGCCCGAGCCTTTCTTCGTTCCCGCCGATGGAGGACCCGAGGCTCGGATTCCCCTCCAGAAGCTCGGCATGGGCCAGGTAGGCCCGAACGGAAAGCTTGCTTTTTGCCGATTCGGCGACATCTCTGGCGGAGCATGGTTCCGGTACAAGGGTGGTTCGCGCAACGACATTTGGGTGGGCGACCTCGCCACAAACTCCTACAAGAAGATCTTCGATTCCAAGACCCAAGCGCAATATCCGCAATGGGTTGGGGACCGCGTGTTCTTCATTCACGAGAATGAAGCCTCGTGGACGATCAACTCCGTTCCCGGAAATGGCGGCGCGGCCAAGAGGCACGTCGAACCCGTCAACGACGTGGTTTACGACTTGCAGACCGATGGCAAACGGCTGATCTATGTGCGTGGCACATCCCTGGAGATATTCGATCCCAGCACCGGGAAGACGTGCCCGGTCGATCTGGACTTGAACAGCGATCGCATTTGGATGCGCACCCAGCGTGTCGATGCCGCCGCGAATGCGTCTTCTTACTCGATCACGCCGACCGGAAAGCGGTTGCTCGTCGAAACGCGGGGCCAAATCGTTTCCGCTCCGACAAAGGAAGGCGAGGTCAAAGTCTGGAAAGCCATGCCCGGCGTGCGCTTACAACTGCCGGTGATGTCTCCCAATGGCAAAAAGGTGGCCTACGTCTCGGACGAGACCAAAGAACAGCAGGTGTGGGTGGCCGATGCCGATGGCTCGAATGCAGTTCAAGTCACCAAAGACGTTGGTCGCCAGCTCATGACCTTAGCGTGGTCGCCGACTTCGGACATGCTCGCCGTGGGCGATAACGAAGCGCGAATTCGCGTCGTCAAGCCGGACGGATCATCCGATGTCGAGGTCAGCAAAGCGATTCGAAGCGTTGGCCCGATGACCCACAATTTCTCGCCGGACGGGAAGTGGTTGGTTTACGTTCAGGAGAAACCCTGGACAAACCAGTTGGTCAACACGATCTACGTCTACGAAATCGCGACCAAAAAGAGCACGCCGATAACGACGGGACGGTTCCGGGACGATGTCCCGAGCTTCAGTTCCGATGGAAAGTACATCGTTTACGCCTCCTATCGAAGCCTGCCGATGACGGCGGACAACATCTTCAGCCAACTGAACAGCACGACGAATGCAAGCATTTGCCTGGTTCCGCGGAGCAAAGCGACGCCCTCGCCCTTCCGGGCAAAAAATGACGAAGAAGGGGCAGGCGTACCGGAGAAGCCGAGTGAGGATAAGACGGTCCGAATCGACTTCGACGGCATTCAGACGCGCTTGATCCTCGTCCCGGGAGTTACCGGGAAT
>JBKJIP010000276.1:0-3796 GCA_046598515.1 Fimbriimonadaceae bacterium
CGGGAACGCCGCCGGATAGGTCAGCTTGCCGAGGAACGAGGGTTTTGGCTCCTTGATCGTGACCACGAGCATGTTTGGGTCATCTGCCACGATGCGGAAGCCACCCTCCTCAAGGGCAACATCACCCAAGTAATTCTGGGCCAATGGCGACCCTTTCACAGGGTCTAGATTCCGCTCCCAAGTTCGCTTAAAATCCTTCGAAGTCAGCGGAGTTCCGTCGCTGTACTTCAAATCCGGCCGAAGCCGGAAGGTGTAGGTGCGGCCATCCTTGGAGACTTCCCAAGATTCAGCCAGCCGCGGCTCGATCTTATTGTCTTTGCCCCAGCCCACCAAACCCTCAAAGACCAGGTTCATCAGGTCGTTGTTTTCGACGGACTGTGAATATGCCGGATCGAACGTCGCGGGCGCGGCCAGAAAGGTCTGCCGCAGCTCCACCTTGCCCGTGGATGCTTGCTCCCGAAAGGAGCCTTTTCCGCATCCGCCGAGGGCGATGAGACTGAGGCCGAGGATGACGCCGCGCATGGCCTATTGTGGCGAAGTGGCCAGCGAAAGCAAAGCTTCTAGATCAATTGGATCGGTAAACATCGCCAAACTGCCGTCGGCATTGCGCGGCCATTCTTCTTTGGGCCGATCCCAATAGAGCTCAACTCCATTCTCATCCGGATCGTGAAGATACAGGGCGAGGCTGACGCCGTGGTCGGCGGCGCCATCGAGTTTCATGCCCCGATCCACGAGTCGCTTGAAGGCGATGGCAAGATTCTGCTGCGTGGGATACAGAATCGCGAAGTGAAACAGCCCGGGCGAACGGGTCGGAGCGGGCGCGCCGCCTTTGCTTTGCCAGGTGTTCAGCCCCAAATGGTGATGGTATCCACCGAAGGAGAGGAAGGCGGCTGACTCCCCATAGCGCTGGGTCAACTCGAATCCCAGCACGTCCTGATAGAAAGTCACAGACCGCTCGAGGTCGGAGACTTTCAGGTGCACGTGGCCGATATGGGGAACATTCATCAAGATTCCTACGCCTATCTGCGCCTTTTTTGATGAATTTGTCGTCCGCAAGAATACGGGGACGCCAAATGGGCGAAACTTCGTTTACAATAGAGTAGCCACACGGATCGTGGCAAATACAACTTAACTGGAGACCTCATGGAAGAGCAACTCGATCTGCTGGATAAGCCCGGCTTCTTTGGTCGCATTCGCGACATGTTTACGACTCGTGACGATAACGAGGGCGATGAGCCCGAAGCACCCGTCGAGGAGCGGCGCTTCTCCAAGAACCTGGAGACGCGGACGATGTACAAATCTACCGTCACGATTCGACGTCAGATCGTGTCCTTCGACGACGCCCTCGCCGCCGCCCAGGGCCTCAAGCGCGGCGAACAGCAGGTCCTGAACCTGACCGCCACCGAGCCGAGCCTGCGCGAGAAGATTAAAGACTTCATGTGCGGCGTCAACTTCTCGCAGGAAGGCACTTGGGAAGAGATCGGCGACAACATGTACATGGTCGTGCCCGCCTCCGTGCATGTCGAAGTCGCCCCGGCTTCTCCTCGCCAGATGGCGACCCGAAACTAGAAATCCATGGAGGGCGGGGTGGACGATGCATCCCCGCCCTCCTTGAAAGGTCCTTAACTTCAAGTTCCCTTGTAAATGGTGAATTGTGAATGGCGAATGGTCGGACGACCTAGCATCGGCTCGCCTTCACTCTGGTCCATTCCATGAGTTTCTCTATGACCGGTAAGGTCACCGGCGATTCAAGAGGCATGCCCGTCTATTCACCGTTTACCATTCACTATTCACCGGGAATCTATTTCGACTCCCAACGGTAATATGCCTGCAATGCTGGCTACCCTTTCGCTTGCCCTCCTCTTGACGGCTCCCGCCGATCTCCAGACTGTCGAAGCGCGCGCGTTACGCGCGCACGTGAAGTTCCTCAGCTCCGACCTCCTGGCCGGACGCGGAACTCCTAGCCCAGGGCTGGATATTGCGGCCGAATACATTGCCGCTAAGTTCGAGGAAATCGGCATCGAGCCGGGGAACGGGCCGAGCTTCTTCCAGGAAACCCTTTTCGAGCGCGGCGAAACGAAGGCGACGGTTCGAAATGTCTTGGGTGTCATCCGCGGCACCGATCCCGCCCTGAAGGACACTTTCGTGATCGTCACCGCCCACTATGATCACCTCGGCACGCGAACCGGTGGGGAAGGGGACCAGATTTACAACGGCGCGAACGACGATGCCAGCGGCGTCGCCGGTGTCATCGAGTCCGCTCGCGCTCTGCTGAAGGCGAGGCCCAAGCGCAGTATCGTCTTCATAGCTTTCTATGGGGAAGAGCGCGGGATGCTGGGCTCGACGTTCTACGGCAAGAACGCTCTTTTCCCGCTGAAGAAGACGGTTGCCCAGATCAACCTCGAGCAGATCGGTCGAACCGACGACGACGAGGGGCCTCGCGTCGGCGCTTTCAACCTGACCGGTTTCGACTACACCGACATCGCCAGCTACCTGGAACCGGCGGCGAAGAAGTTCGGCGTCAAGCTCGAAAGACACGCGCAGAACAGCGATCCCTATTTCATGCGCAGCGATAACGCCGCCCTCGCCCGCGTTGGCGTCCCGAGCACGACCGTCAGCGTCGCCTACAGCTACCCCGACTATCACAAGGCGACCGACCACTGGGAAAAGCTCGATTACGACAACACGGCCAAGATCGTGAACTCCATCGCCGCCGGCATCCTCGCCATCGCGAACTCGCCGAAAGCGGTGACCTGGAACGCCTCAAACCCGAAGGTCGCCCGATACATCGAAGCTCAAAAGGCTCAAGGCGGCTAAATTTGCATGGAGGGCGGGGATGCATAGTGCCCCGCCAAGCCAGGTAGAAGCTGTAATGCAAACTCAAGAGAAACTAACCCAAGCCGTAGATTTCGTCAAGCAGGCAGATGTCGATGTCTGGCTCACCTTCGTGCGCGAGACCTGCGAGGGAAGCGATCCCGTGCTCCCGCTGATTTTGGATGGCGGCCTGACGTGGCAAAGCGCGCTCCTCGTCTATCCCGATGGCCGCAAGGTCGCGATCGTCGGCAACTACGACGCCGACCCCCTTCTAGCCACGGGCGACTGGGATGAGGTCATCCAGTATGTTCAAGGCATCAAAGAGCCCCTTCTAAATGAACTAACCAACCACCTGAGGGGGCGGGTTGCATCGTCCCCGCGAATTGCCGTCAACTTCAGCGAGAGCGACGACAAATCCGACGGCCTGACCCACGGCATGTACCGCCTCCTCGAAAGCTACTTCGCGGGCACCCCATTCGAAGGCGCGATGGTCTCTGCCGAGAGGATCACCTCCCGCCTCCGCGGTCGCAAAACTCCCACCGAGATCGCCGCGATGCGTAAAGCGATCCGGGCTACGGACGTGCTCTTCGACGAGATCGGGCAGTTTGCAAAGATCGGACGTAGCGAGAAGGCGATCCAAGAGTTCGTCCACGCCAAGATCGGCGAGCGTGGCCTTGGCTTCGGCTGGGCGAAGGCGGGCAACCCGATCGTTAACTCCGGCCCCGATTCCATGGTCGGCCACGGCGTCCCCTCGCCCGACATCACCCTCCAGACCGGCCATATCTTTCACATCGACCTCGGCGTGATCGAGGACGGCTATTCGAGCGACGTCCAGCGGTGCTGGTACGTGTCCGCCGGCGAAGAGATCCCCGAGGATGTCCAACGCGCGATGGCCGCCGTCAACGGCGCGATCACCGCCGGCGCCGAAGTCCTGCGCCCCGGCGTCCAAGGCTGGCAAGTAGACGCCGCCGCCCGCGCCTAC
>JBKJIP010000324.1:0-9566 GCA_046598515.1 Fimbriimonadaceae bacterium
CGATGACCTGCGTCTGAAGGGCCCGGATTGAAGCCAAAGTCGCGCCCATGACGCCCGCATAGATCACGGAGGACGCCATGGAGCCGCTCTGATCCAGGCAGAGGATCACGTTTTTCAAGGCTTGTCCCCGACGCCCGTAGCCGAGCAGCCGCTCCGGAATAATGGTCTTGTAATCGGCGATCTACTTTTCGACATTGGTTTCAAGAGGAAGGTTGTCCGGAAATTCGCGTTTCGCGGAATGAATCGAAGGGCGGCCCCATTACGGATTTGCAGAATCAAAACCCGTAGCCAATGGCCATCGTCGCGGAAAGGGTAGGCCGGGGTGGATACGTACCCCGGCGGCGGGCCAACAAGCTGGGAGGGCGGGGTACATGGCCACCCCGCCCTACAGGAAATCGACGGTGGTAAGGGGTCGGCGACTACCGCTCACGCGGGGCACAATGCTCCCCGCCCTTCCTTGAGATCAACAGAATGCAGAAGCTTCGATCTGTGAGCATGCACAGACAAGACCCTCGTCAAACCCGGAATGTCCCCAAAACGGGGGGCAGGGGCTGGTAAAGATGACAGGGCAGAAGCATGGCGACGGGGTACGCCTGGCCCCGCATGCGCCAAACCACCTCGCCAAGGCCCGCAAAGTTGCGGGGACCCAAAGGCCCTCGGCAGCTAAAATTGGTATTCCAAAAATCAAGCAATTCTAAAATACACGGCTGAATTACGAGGTTTCTGAGGCATTGTGGAAAACCCGTCAATATTGCGAGCCTTTTGGTTCCTTAAGGCCGTTTACAATGATTGATTGTGAGGGGAGCATTTATTAAACGTGTTGCGTTGACGGTCGCTTTGTGGACCGCCGCAAGTGTGTGGCTTTACGCTTTGGTGCGAGAGCCTGGGGCCCCTCGATTTAGCTCGACTAAGGTGGAGGTTGCCGAAGGATGCAGCATCGAAAAGGCTTCACACTAGTCGAAATCTTGGTCGTGACGGCCATCGTCGCGGTGCTGGCCGGCCTTGGCTACAGCGTCGCCGCGCCGGCACGCGAGTCGGCTCGCCAAACAACATGCATTTCCAATCTGAAGCAGATGTACGGCCAGTGGTCGCTGTACACCGCCGATTGGCCCGGCCGCACATTCCCGAACACGGAGATGGCCTACGTTAGCCCGTCCGGGCAGTGGGAAGCCTTCGAAGTGGCCAAGAAGCCGGACGTGCTCTTCTGCCCGGATTCCGATCGCAGCAAGCGCCATCACATGACCACGTCCTATGCGATGCACATGATGACGGACATCTGGAGCGAACCCGATGCCCAAGTCTCCAAGGACATGCGAGCGGAGCTCGAGCGGCTCGGGCCGCTTGCCACCGGTGCCGCTTGCGGCGACCACGACTCGTTCTATTACGCGCCCCGCGAGACCAATGTAGCTCGCGAGTTGAGCCGGATGTTCGAGATTCGATTACGATTTGACGGCAGCGTCGCGAAGGTTCGCGAGCGCCGTCGATAGGGGAGAAAACTGATGTTGAAATTTGCGCAAAAGCGCTTTTTCACGCTGATACATATCGTTGGAGCGATGGTGTGCTTTGCCATCGTCGGACAAGCAGCCGCTTCGGGAGCAAGCTCGTGTGCGAATGAGTCGTTCATTACGTGCGTGTTGCCTTGCAACCGAACGCAGGTGCGGTTCAACTTCGACTGCTGTAATCAGTATGGCAACTACTGCTGCCAGAGAAAGTGCACCTTAACCCTTTGCTCCGGCCCGGCGGGTTCATCCTGCATCAAGCCCGAGCAGAACGAATACTACGCGGGCACGCTCAAGCCCGGCCAAGAGTGCATCAACAACTACTGTAGCGAACCTTGAACAAACGTAAAGCAATCGTAATCGGCGCCCTGGCCGTGGTAGTAACCGCCACCGGCCTGGGCGCTCGATGGTGGCAGAACGGCGAACCTGTTCGCATGGCGCTGCGCGTCAAAAGCGATCTCGCCCAGAACCGCTGGGACGACCTCTACTCGCTTTCCGTCCAGGAAGAGCGGGAGAAGAACGGATGGACCAAGGAGAAGTTCGCGATCTTCGCCGAGCATCTCACCAAGCACGTTCAAGGCTTCGACCTCGGCGATAAGTTCAGCGAAATCGCGGTGGAGAACCATTCCGATGGTTCCGCGCCGACTTGGAATCTGGCCAACGAGCGCCGTTTCCGATGGACGGTGCCACTGCGTATGTCTGTCACGAAGGAAGATCAAAGCACCTTCTTTCTCAACATTGTTAAAGACACGGACGGATCGTGGAAAGCCATGCTCGGCCCGCTCCTCCGCGATGTAAGTCGGAGCAACCGACAGGATCCGAACGAGCACATCAAAAGCATGCGAGATGCCCTGACCGCCGCCGGTTTGCCGCGGTACTACAATCTCGTGGGCGACGTGCAGTTAACGGTCGCTAGCCTAGACCGAGTTCTGAAGGGCGAGATCAAGCGCACCGAGGCCTGGGAAAAGGTCCACCCATAAGGGCAAACCCAATGTGGGTCGCGGGGGTTCGTACCGCGACAACCTCCGCGCTTACTTCAAGACGACGGTAAAGAGCTTCGGGTCGAGGATCGCGCCTTTCTTGATGTCGACTTCCCAAGTCGAAACCACCTCGCCGCGGACATTCTGGTCCCGCAGGTCGATCAACTCGCGCCGCTGAAACTTCTTGAGTTCACCTTCGCCCGTAATCCAGAGCGCGTACGTCCCGTTGTCGTTCTGGATGATATTGCCGGCAGAATCGACCATTTGAATGTCTCGCCATTTACCGGTGATGACAGCGCAGGCGACACCTCCGGCACTCTCCGCCGCACCATGGTTCATCGTGACGATCTGCTTCTTCAGGAAGGCGAGATCTTCGTTTCTTGCGAAGGCGACGTCGAGGGGCAAGGTCCGGTCGCCGATCGACTTGCCAACGATTCCATAGATTTGCCGGAAATCAAGCGGCGGCGGCGTGGGCATCGGGGCCTCATTCTTGTTTCGAGGGGCGGCGGGGATAAGCTGCACCGGTTCGTACAGGCGGTTCTGAGTGCGCGAATCGCCCTGGAAGCGGGGCGGCGTGTAGCTAAAGCCCACGCCATCACCGGTAACCAGCCATTTCTCCGACCCAAAGGGGGCGGTCATGATCTGGCTGATGTAAATCTTCGCGGGTGCCTCGAACTGGAAGGTGGTGTCGATCACGGCGACGCGATTCAGGATCGACTGCGTCATCTTGATCTTGCCGGACATGCTTGTCGCGCCATGGTAGTAGGCGAGCATCTTCGAGATGACTTGAGCCGGGTTGACGTCCTGGGCAGGCAGTAGGTTCACGGTGAGAAGGGCGGCTAAGATCATGCTTCTGATTTACTCCACAGGATGTCGCCATGCTCGCGATTCGCGAAGCGGGCGGTAACGAACAACCAATCGGAAAGACGGTTGAGAAAGCGAATGAGTTCTGGACGGGCCGTATTCAACGCGATTACGCTTCTTTCGGCACGACGGCATACGGTGCGGGCATGGTGCAGAGCGGCTCCATGGGCGGTGCCTCCCGGCAGGATAAAGTTGCGAAGGGGCTCGAGTTGCCCGGTCATTTCATCGATAGAAGCCTCCAGCCAAGCGATCTGCCTTTCCCCGATGGATTGGTTGACAAACTTGCTGTCCGCTGGGGTCGCAAGCTCGGCGCCGAGATCGAAAAGCCAGTTCTGGATACTCTGGAGATCGTCATCCTCTGCCGTGTGAACACGGGCAACCCCGACGATCGCGTTCAGTTCATCCACATCGCCGATCGCGGCCATCAAGGGATCCGCTTTGGAAACGCGAGCGCCCCCGACCAAACCCGTCGTGCCCTTATCCCCGGTCTTAGTGTAAATCTTCATTTCTTGGTGCGCAGCACGGCGAACATAAATTTGGGCAACTTCGCCGTCTTCTTATACTTCGATGGGTTCAGGAGGAGACGCCACAGCCATTCTAGCCGGGCTTTCTGGATGAAAACGGGGGCTCGCTTGGCTTTTCCGGCGTAGACGTCGAACGATCCGCCGACTCCAATACCCACCTTAGCGCGATGGCGGTCCCGATTCTGGTCAATGAATTTCTCTTGGCGGGGAATTCCCATGGCGACGAGGAGCACATCCGGCTCGCTCTGCCCGACCTCATCGGCCACCACCGCGTCGCTCTCGGCCGGGAAATACCCGTGGCGGGCGCCCACGATATTGCATCCCGGATGCTTGAGCCGCAGCTTCTCGGCCGCAAGTTCGGCCACGCCAGGCTCAGCCCCGAGCAGGAAGATCCGATAGCCCTTTTTCGCGGAGAGCGCGCAGACGTGGTCCACCAACTCGACCCCGCTGACTTTCTCCGGAAAAGGCTCTCCCAATCGTCCGGCGGCCCACGTGACGCCGCTGCTGTCGGGAGTGACGAGGTCGGCCCGCGCGATGATGTCAGCGAGGCTCGCATCCCGCTGGGCATCGTAGATCATGCTCGAGTCGGCGGTGACGACCATGTGGGATCCACCGGACTGAATCAGATCCTCGATCTCGTTAAGAAACTCAGCCATGGACAGACGATGCACACCGACGCCGAGAATGGTCGTCCGCGCGATCGTCTTGGGTGCCCCAGTCTCCACCATGCTTAGCTTCAATTGTACCGGGGTGGTCGGTGGGTCGAGTTGGACAGGTGGGACAAGTCGGGCGGGGACGCTGTCCTACTTGTCCCACTCGTCCAATGGAATATCCGCCTATGGTCTGGCGTATCACGTATTAAGACCAGTTTAAGAAAGTGATATCCGAATTACGGGTCGGATGCGCTATCATCAGCATCTTGCCGCAACGAACGGCAAGTTTTTGGCCTGGTCTTGGCCGATTTGGAGGAACACCCCTGCATGAACCGCAAAGCAGCATTCACGCTTATTGAACTTCTCGTGGTAATCGCGATCATCGCGATTCTCGCCGCGATTCTTTTCCCCGTTTTCGCACAGGCTAAGGAAGCCGCGAAGAAGATTTCATCGATCAGCAATCTTCGACAGAACGCCGTTGCGACTCTTCTATACAACTCGGATAACGACGGCACATTCGGCCAGAGCGTCTATGCGCTCAACACGCCGGGCGGCATCGTGATGCCGGGTGCCCAGGTCTTCGCCATCTTCGATGCGCTTCAGCCGTATTCGAAGAACAAGGAGATCATCACCGACTCGGAAAAGGATGCGATCAAGTGGGATCAGATCCTTGCCACGATCGGTATGACGCCCGCTGAGGGTATCAAGCGCGCCAGCTTCGCGTTCAACTTCGCGATCTTCGAAGATCCCGCCGTTGCTCCGAACCTCGGTGACACCGACCCTGTCCGCAACGAGAGCTCCGTCGGCTATCCCGCCGACACGACCATGTTCTACCATTCGAAGTATCAGCCGGCCGGTGTGGCCAATATCGATGCTCCGGCTGGCAGCCCGTATAACATCCCGACCAGCCCGTTCAACCGAACGAACTTCCCGGGCACGATGCGCTACTCCAAGGGCGTTGGCGTTAACTTCGTCGACGGCCATGCCAAGCACATTCCCGGCAAGGGCCAGATCCCCTGTCCCGATGGTCCGGACATGAACCAAGCCGGTAACCCGATGGTTAAGACATACAACCTTCCGTACGACCTGAACGGTATCCCCGAGCTCGTCGGCGAGCCGCGCACCTAGTAGCGGATCGTTTGCGAAAATGAAAGCCGGGCCCTTTTGGGCCCGGCTTTATTTTATTGCCGGGGGTGCTCCGACAATTCCGTATAATTCTCCCGAGCCGCCAAACTCGATATGACGACAACCTATCTGCATGAAAATTGGACCCTGCGCCAGATCGAACCCGATTGCGGCTTCCAACGCCCCCAACTCAAGCCCCAAGTTCCAATTCCGGCATCGGTGCCCGGTTGCGTTCATGACGACCTGATGAGCGCCGGCGTCATCCCCGATCCATTCGCCCGGCGACATGAGACGGGCGTGCAATGGGTCGATCAGGCCGACTGGATGTATGTCACGGCCTTTGACTGGGACAGTCGCGGTATGCCGCGACAGACCCTTCGATTCGAATGTCTCGATACGATCGCCGAGGTTCGACTTAACGGCGAAGTCGTCGCTGCCAGCGACAACTACTTCCTGCCCGTTGAGATCGACGTGTCGGGAAAGCTTCTGCAGGGGTCGAACATCCTCGAGGTCGTACTGAAATCGGCCGTGAAGACGGGCGAGGAACGCCGTCACGCTTGGTTCGAAAAATATGAACTCCCGCAGGATTTCGTAGTTTTTGATGAGCGCGCGTTCGTTCGCAAGCCAGGCTATATGTCCGGTTGGGATTGGGGCCCTCGCCTGGTTGGGGCCGGCATTCTCGGGGCGGTTTCTCTTATCGATTTCAGTCATCGTATAGAAGATCTGTTCGTAACCGTTGAGCCAAGCGGTGACGGCGCATTCACGGTGAAGGCGCGGGCGCAAACAACCTCACCGATCCCAGTTACCTATTCCTTCATCCCCGGTGACGGCGCGACGCATGCTATCGAAACCGCCCCCGGTGAATGGCGAGTCGAGGGAACGCTGTGGTGGCCGCGAGGGATGGGCAGCCAAACGCTCCATGAAGTCCGCGCCTCGATCTTCGGCGGGCAGACGGAGTCAAAATGGGTCGGCCTGCGCGAGGTGCGGCTCTCACGGCAAGCCGATGAGATTGGCGAAAGCTTCGAGTTTTTGGTCAACGGCAAGCCGCTTTGGGTTTGCGGCGCGAATTGGATTCCGAACGACTCATTCCCCTCTCGCATCACGCCCAAGGACTACCAAGAACAGATTGCGCGCTTCGCGGCTCTGAACTTCAACATGCTCCGCGTTTGGGGAGGCGGCCTCTACGAGGCGGAGGCCTTCTACGACGCCTGTGATCGTGCCGGAATCTTGGTTTGGCAGGATTTCCCGTACGCCTGCATGTACTACCCCGACGACGAGGAGTGGCAGGAGAGCGCTCGGCTAGAGGCGGCTCATCATGTGCGACGTTTGCGTCACCGGGCTAGTCTCGCCCTTTGGTGCGGGAACAACGAGAACCTCGTCATGTGGCACACCAAATGGGGCTCTCCGAACCGGGTTCCGGACCGTTACTACGGCGAGCACCTATATGATAAGGTGCTTCCAGACGTCGTTTCCGAGTTGGATCCGGGCCGGGACTACATTGCGTCCAGCCCGATCGGAATGACTCCGGACGAGACCATCCCTTTGGGACCCGATCGTAACGCGGGAATGGATCGATTTGGCGATTCCCACTATTGGGATGTCTGGCACGGTCGCGGCGACTGGAAGCATTACAGCGATTCGATGGCGAGGTTCTCTTCCGAGTTCGGCTTCGCCGCCGCCTGCGCCTTGCCCGTTTGGCGAGGAATTCTTAGTGAGGCAGAACAGAGTGTGTTTCCGAACGATACCGTCCTGCATCACGACAAAACGGGCAAATCGTGGGAGACTTTCCTGGGCTATGTCACGGCTCACTATCCCGAGCCAAAGAGCCTGGAGGATTGGGTGTACTACAGCCAACTCAATCAGCGCGACGCGTTCCGGTACGGAATCGAGTTCTTCCGACGCTCGGCATTCTGCCGGGGATCGTTGATATGGCAAGCGAACGATTGCTGGCCGGTCACGAGTTGGGCCGTGCAGGATTACGGTCGGAACCTTAAACCCGCGGGCTTTGAATTGGAGCGGCTCTATCGGCCAGTCATGGCGAGCATCGACTTTCTGGCCGGAGACACGAAGCTAAACGTTTGGGTCTCGAACGATTCCGGGGGCAGGTATGTGGGCGACTTAAATGTCGCCGTTGTCGACTCTCGAAGCGGTGCTTCTTTGGCTGAGCATAAGGTGCCCGTTTCTCTGGATGCCAACGCGCGAGATTGTATGTACAACCTGGACACCACTCGATACGATGCGCAGACAACTGCCGTGCGGGTAACCCTCGACGCCTCGGAGCGATGGGTTTTTCTGGCGGAGCCGAAGGATATGGCTTTCGATCCGCCCACAGTTAAAGCGGAGTGGTACAACGGTCGATTGCGGGTTCAGGTGGAAGGCTTCGTAGCGGAAATGGTGGTTTGGGACCCGAATGATTTCACCAATGTGCAGTGCCCCGTCATCCGCCAGCCCGGCTGGAGAGCGGTCACCGGTTCCAATCGGGAGTTCGAGTTCGACGCCGCGACACATCCGTCGACGCTGAGAATCCGAACGCTGGGTGGCAGTAGCGAAGTTCGAACAGCATAATGGCCGCCTCGAAAAGAGTCGGCCAGATGATGACGAGTGAAAATGAGTGCTTCCTAGCTAGCCACTGCCCAGTCGCCCAAACGGGCATCCATAGCCTTGACTGCCTTTTCACAATTTTCAAGGAGGTCGGCCACGGGCGAAGCGCTACCATCGAGGTGGCGCTTAACCAAGAACGCGGCAGCGACGGTTAGACCGGCCACCGCAGCAATGGCAAGCCAAGCAGGGCCTTCATTTGGTTGCTTGCGTTGCTTCATAGATTCACATATACAGACGTTATTCTTAACTTCGGCGTTCGTTAACGGAAACTACAGCGCTTTTTGCTAGCTTTCCGTAGTCTATTTGGACCACGGAGTCTCCTCCAATAGCGCTGCTTCCAAGAGGGCCATGTAATCCCAATGGTCGATCTCGAACGCACCCATCGATTCCAGATGAGGATTCATGATCTGCGCGTCGAAAATTTTGAAGCCGAGGCTCCGGCAACGATTCACCATTGCCCATAACGCAAGTTTCGAGCCATCGGTTTCCCGATGGAACATCGATTCCGCGCAAAAGCACGATCCCATCGCGATCCCGTAGATGCCCCCCACCAGGTTTTCGCCCCGCCAGACCTCGCCGCAGTGCCCCCAACCTTGGCGGTGAATCTCGGTGTAGACCTGGATGAACTCCTCGCTGATCCAGTTCTCATCGGGCCTCAAGCAGCCGCGCATGACGGCCTCAAACGAGGTGTCGAACCGTATTTCGAGGCCTAGCTCGGGCAGTCGCCGAATCTTCTTACGGAGGGAATGAGAGACATGCACACCGGTGATCGGGAAGAGGGCGCGGACGTCGGGTTGGAACCAGCCAACCTCGCCTTCATCCATCGTCATCGGGAAAATGCCTTGGCTATACGCTTGCCGTATCAGCCAAGGCGTTAGCTCTTGCGCCATTGCATCACCAAGAACCACGGCGCTCGGGCGTACTGCCGGATTTCCTCGTCCGAGCAGCCTTGTGCGTGGGGTTCCAGAAAGATCTCGAGCTGCAGCCCGTAGGTCAAAAGCGCGTCGAAGTAGCTACTCAGTGGCCGGTGCCAGTTCTCGATGTGGATGCCTTTCCAAGACACCCACATCGCAAACTCAGAAAGGTAGTTATCGATGGGGAAGTACAGCCGATTGCCATACTCATCGCGAACCCAGCCATCCTTGGCCGTGCTGGCGAAGTTCGTCATACTCGCGATGAGCAGCCGACCCCCGGGCCGAAGCGCCCGCGCCATCTCGCGGATGGCCACGCGAAAATCGGGAATGTCGATTAGTGACAGATAGGAGACGACGAGGTCGAAAGAGGCATCGGGATAGGGGATCGCCTCGGCGTACGCTTCTT
>JBKJIP010000437.1:0-5887 GCA_046598515.1 Fimbriimonadaceae bacterium
CGTAAATCTGTGAAGGCCGGGCGACGCCGCCCATGGCGATGCTGGAGAAGTTTCGGAACAGCTCAATGTTCTGCTTCGAAGCGACGATCCAGCCCGTCCGCATTCCCGGCACCTGCAGTCCCTTCGTGGCCGCGCTGACCACGAAGATGTTCGTCTGGTCGATGTCGTCGATGTATTGCATCGCGCTGACCGGCGCGGGGTTGTGGAAGAACTCATAGGCTTCGTCGATCAGGCCACCGCGTCCGTCCTGGGCGCAGAAATTGACCATCGATTTGAGCTGATCACCCGTCCATGTGACGCCCGTGGGATTACAGGGGTTGCTCTTAATCACGAAGACCTCGCCCTTTGCTTCTGCCTCGTAGTCTGCGATCGTCGGTCGGAAATTGTTCTGCTCGTTGCTCGGAATCACGGTGTACTCCCGGCCGAGAAGTTCGAGGAGATCGTAGTACGGCGTGTATTCGGTCTCTTCGATGAGAATGCGAACTTCGGGCCGCATAAAGGCGACGGCGGCGAAGATGCCCGGCCTCCCACCCGCGAAGATGGCGACGTTGTCGGTCGTGATGTTCGATCCGTAGAAGTGGTTGTAATAATCCCGAACGGCTGTCAGCAACTCGATCCCGCCCGTGGCCTGCGGATATTTTAAATCTTGGGCCGAAAAGCTGACCGAATCGGGCAACACAGGCCCACCAGGAATCTGTGTGGTGAGGGGAAAGCCTTGGGCCCACGGGTGCGTGCCATCGGTTCCCATGTAAACGCCGGTGGCGTCGAGAAACTTGAAGAGCGTCTCGTAGACGCCCATGGGCGGAAAGTGTGGGATCAGGGATTCGCGCGCGGTAACCATAGACACGCTCTCTATGGTGGCACAGTCGGCTTCGAGTGGCTAATGACTCGTGAGCCACGGGCCATTCGGGGGGTTGTCTCTGAGGCAAAACAAGAAAACGCCCCCGTTGGGGACGTTCTTGAAACCTGGTGGGCCCAGCTAGATTCGAACTAGCGACCTCACCCTTATCAGGGGTGCGCTCTAACCAACTGAGCTATGAGCCCGGTGCGAAAAAGGATACCCGAAGCACTTCCGGCTAGGCTCGGAAGTCGATCGTTTGTCCCTTGCCTTCGATCTGCTTGGTGATCTCTGCGGCCTGCTCTTTTTGGGCTTGCAGACTCTTCTTGAGCAGCAGCATCTGTAGTTCGGCCCGCTTTGTATCGGCGGGGGCCGGAGTCGGATTAACGGAACGGATGTTCATCCTCATCGAATTGTCGGCTCGTAACCCGGATTTGAAGAGGGTTCGGGTTCTGGGCCGTATAATCTTTCAGGCATGAAATCCGAACTGAAAGGCAACGCGATGCGCCGCATCAACCGGATTTCCGGTCAGGTTGCGGGGATCCAGCGGATGGTTGAAGGCGGGCGAGCCTGCAACGACATCCTGCAGCAAGTGACCGCCGTGCGCTCCGCGCTCGATCAGCTCGGAGTCGTGCTGTTGACCGAGCACCTACAGACCTGCGTCCTGCACCAGGACGTGAACGGGGACGACGATTGTTGTTCGGCGATCCCGGAATCGGCCAAGTCGGAAGAAATCCGGAATGCGTTGACCCGATTTTTGAAGTAGCGGCTTTTCCGGGCCGCCCGAAGATCGAGACGCAACTCCTCGCACGTCGTGCTCGTCGCCTTCGTCTCGATCTTCGGGCTTTGTTTGGGGGCTAGCCTACCCAGGCCAGCGCGGCCCTCGGGGCCAGCTTGGCCTGGGGTGTAATATCACGCGCCTTCAGCGCGCCGGAGGATCGCATTGCGATCCCGGACAATGGGGAACCCTGCAAGAACACACAAGCCAAGGGAGTGCGTGGATGCAACGTGCCGCGCAGGCGGTCTTCCTTCGAGTACCAAGCGCGGTCTTGGGGCGTCCTTGCCCGCCGGGTGGCAACTTAAAGACGGCGCAAAGTGGACCAATTACCGCGAATCTCGCGTGTTGAACAGGATCGCCGCGATCACGCCGGGAATCCAGCCCAGGATCCAGAGGACCGTCGTCAAAATGATCGCGCCACAACCGCGGTCGAGCACCGCCAGCGGCGGGACGATGATGCAAACCAAGACTCGCCAGATACTCACGACTGCTTATACGTATCGACTAAGGCTGAGTTGCGGGGGAAGTGGCGAAGGGCCCAGCCATGTTTCGTAAATCGTAAATCGTAAATCGTAAATCGACGAACAGCTTTGGTGGCAATCATCCGCTCAGGCCGTTCTCTGTTCCTTTGTGGGCATTCCTTCTGTAGCTCGCGGTCGCACCCCCATGCGTACTGCGTTCACGGTGGCCCCAATGTCAGTCGATTTACGATTTACAACTTACGATTTACGATGGTTCACGCCGCCCCAGGCGCGATCTCGAAGCGAATATCCCGCTCCAGGCGGCCGTTGGTGAACTCGCTCAGATGCACACCCTTCACTTGGGGTCGGCGCAGCAGCGCATTCAGGTAGACGGAAAGCTCTTCCGCTTCGTCCTTCGTCAAGCTGATCAAAACATCTCGCAGGCTAGTTGATTTTTCATAATCGGTGATTCTCATTGATCACCCCCATTCCATCGGATACCCGCACTGACGCGCGATCGACGCCCGAGGATCAGTGAATCTCGCAAAGTTAACAAGAAGTTAGGTCTACAATAACTGCGATGTCCATTTCCCGACGCTCGTTTCTCAAGGCCTCCGGTGCTGTGATCGCCGCGCCCTTTGCCGTCACCGGCCTCGCTCAAGACCGGCCAAAGATCGTCGGGCAGCACATGGATCACTACTACGAGGTGCGCCACGATTGGCTCAAGCCGCCCTCTGGACTGCTTTGGGGAGATACTCACGGCCTGACGACGGACAGCAAGGGTCGCATTTATGTCTCCCACACTGTCCACACCAACTCCTCCAAGCCCGAGGCGATTGTCGTCTTCAGTCCGGACGGAGAGTTTCTAGAAGCGTGGGGCGCGGAGTTTCGCGGCGGCGGTCACGGCCTCGATATCCGCAAGGAAGGCAACGAAGAGTTTCTGTATCACTGCGATGTCAACCGCAAAATGGTTGTCAAGACCGACCTGAAGGGTCGCGTCCTTTGGCGACGGGAAACCCCGAAGGAACCGGGTGTTTACGGCAATGCGGGCTGGAATCCCACGAACGTGACGTTCCATCCGCACAATTCCGACATCTTCGTCGGCGACGGCTACGGGCAGAGCTACATCCACCGGTTCACAAAAGACGGCGAATATGTTTCGCTCATCTCGCGACCGGGCAAGGATCCGGGCACGGTCAACTGCCCGCACGGCCTCTGGGTCGATAAGCGAAATGGTGAGGCAAAGCTAATCGTCGCCGACCGTGGTAACCGGCGGATTCAATACATGTCCCTTGACGGGAAGCACCTTTCGTTCCTCACGGAAGGAGTGCGGCTGCCCTGCCACATCCACTTCAACGGCGACCTCATGCTCGTGCCCGACCTTGAGAGCGTCGTGACGATTTACGACAAAAACAACAAGGTCGTCGCCTCCCTCTGCGACGGCGCTCCGACCAGCCTTCGGGGCAAGCCGAGGGCGGAGTATATCAACGGCAAATTCATCCACCCGCACGCCGCAATTTGGATCAATAAGCGGGACATTTTGGTCGCCGAGTGGGTTCCCGATGGGCGCGTCACGCTCCTGAAGAAACTGTAAGGAGTTACGAGTTCTGAGTCCCTGATCCCCAGGTGGATCCCTGATCCCATGTGGGTCGCGGATGCCCGTCCCGCGACACGCCTACCCACCAGCATGGAAGAAGCGGAAGCAGCCGGGGACACTCTTGATCTCCCATAGACCCGGCACTGAAAAGACCTTTCGGAACTCCGTTGGTGAGCAACCGACCTCGCGCCGAACTCGGTCGCTAAACGAGCCCAGGCTCTCATAGCCCACCTCCAAGCAAATCTCGGAGACCGACATCTGACTCTGCCTCAGCATCTGCTGGGCGGCCTCGACGCGCATCCTCGTGATGAACTCGTGAGGAGACTCACCGAACGCACGCAGGAACATGCGCTGATAGTGAAAGGGAGACATGAACGCCCGCTCCGCGCCATCGGCGAGGCGGACTCGTTGATCAAAATTCTCCGCCAAGTAGTCACGCGAATCGCGAAGTAACGCAAAGGTCTCCGATCCGACGATCGGCCTCTCCGGTTTTCGTAGAACCTCGACCATGGGGTTATTTTGCATTGTGTCGCGAGGTGAAGAGGGCGGCGGATGTATTGTGCCGCCGTGACCACGCTCTAAGTTCAGCCAAAGCTGCCGGCGGGGCACGATGCATCCCCGCCCTCCATGAAAGTTCTAAACTTGAACACCATGCAACAGCGCTGTGCTTCCTCGCGCGCCTGGCTCCTGCTTTTGATTCCTGTGCGTCAAAGTTTGATCGCGTAGAACCGAATTCTTCGGTAGTCGGCGTACCAAGCACCCTCCCGGTACAGCTTCGGTTTCAGCCGCGTAACGGCGTGCTCATAGGCGCTATTGCGATCTGCCTCCGAGAGCGTGCCGGCAAAGCCGGAGCCGAACATCTTGAACCAGTTGGAAAGCCCCTCCTCACCGTCGAGCTTCGTCGGCCGATCAAAGATGACCGCCTGCTGAACTTCGAGGCCATACCGCTCCAAAATCGGCGCATATTCGCCAATCGACGGATAGAACCAAACAGCATGGGCATCTTCAGCTCCGAATTCTTTGAGCGAGGACACGGTTTCGTCGACGATCGACCCGACATTTCCCCTGGCCCCAAACTCACAAACGAATCGGCCGCCCGGTCGCAGTGCCGCGGAGATGCGGGCGACGGCGAGGTCGGCACTCGGAACCCAGTGCAGGACGGCATTCGAAAACACGGCGTCGAACTCCTTCTCATAGGGCATCGTGGTGACATCCATAACCTGAAACTCGACGTTTGGATAATTCTTTCGGGCGTTTTCGATCATGGTCGGCGACGGATCAATGCCAACGATGGACCCTGGTTTCCGTCCCGCCACGGGAGCGGGCGGACTCATGGACATTTCCGACACGGCTCCGATCTCCTGATTGCCCATTGATAGTCCCCGAGCACTCTCGGGAATCGAGTTCAGTTGATCGGATACAGACTCGTAGATCGTGTTCGTAAGCTGGCCCGTTCCGCAGCCAACATCAAGGATGCGCTCGCCGGCCCGAGGATTCAGAAGGCTCACGAGATCCTTGGCCAGATCAAAGACGAAATGGTGAGAGTGCTCGTAAAGATCGGCATTCCATGTGGTGTCTGCTGCGTGTGCCATTACCTCTATTAACGCACGCAAACGCACTCAGCAGTTGTCGTTGCGCAAAATAAGGTTCATGGACTCACGTCCACCCATAACCGCCATCATCCTCGCCGCCGGCCTTTCGACTCGGTTTGGCGCAAACAAGCTTTTGCATCACTTCGAAGACGGAGTGCCCATGGTTCGCAACGTTGCGGAAACGGTGTTGGCGTGCGGATTCCGCGAGACGCTGGTCATCACCGGGCACGAGGCAGCCGCCGTAGAGAGTGCGCTCGATGGGTTAGCCGTCCGCTTCATCGAAAACAAGGAGTATCGAAGCGGCATCGCGAGTTCGATTGTGGCTGGAGTCCGAGCCGCGAAGTCAAAGAACTCGGGCTACTTGATTCTGCTCGGCGACATGCCCTTTCTCACGGTCGCGTCTCTCCTGGCTATTGCCGATGGTGCGGCTCCCGACCGTTTGTCAGCATGCCGAGGAGAAGACGGCGCCATGGTTCCCGCCTTTTTTGGCCATGACTACCGCCGCGAATTGGAGGCATTAACGGGTGATCAGGGAGCAAGAAAAGTTCTGCATGCCCATGCCGACCATGTTCGATTGATTGCGGTGCCAGCCGAAGAACTTAGAGATATCGACATGCCCAC
>JBKJIP010000019.1:0-3057 GCA_046598515.1 Fimbriimonadaceae bacterium
ACTCGAACCCAGGACCCACGCCTTAAAAGGGCGTTGCTCTACCGACTGAGCTACCGGCTCACCACTTATTAGTCTACTAGAATCAAAAAAGGGCTCGGCGTATCCGCCGAGCCCTTCATTTTCTGAAGCTTAAGCCTCGTACGGATAGACGCTGATGCGGCGTTTATCCTTTGGGCCTTCGAACTTGACCTGTCCCGGCTGGAGTGCGAACAGGGTGTGATCGTTGCCCATTCCGACGTTGACGCCGGGATAAAACTGGGTTCCGCGCTGGCGGATGATGATGTGGCCGGCTTTGACGACTTCGCCGCCGTACTTCTTGACGCCGAGGCGCTGCGAGTTAGAGTCGCGGCCGTTGCGGGTTGAGCCTTGTCCTTTCTTATGTGCCATCTTACTTTCCTGCCGCCACTTCGGTGACCTTGATCTCGGTCATCTCGGCGCGATGACCCCAGCGCTTGCGCTCGTTCTTCTTCGGCTTGTAGTTGAAGGCGTTGACCTTCTTCGCCTTGAACTGGCGAACGATTTCGGCCTTGACCGAAGCGCCTTTCACGAACGGCGAACCGATCGTTACGCTGTCACCATTGCAAACCATGACGACTTCGTCAAAATCAATCGCGGTTCCCGGCTCACCAACGAGCTTGTCGACGATAATCCGCTCGTCCATCTCTGCCTTATACTGCTTTCCACCGGTCTTAACGATTACGTACATGATCCAAACACCTGAGCGCGACACGTAGACGCGCGAAGGGAGATTGTACCTCGTGGACCGGCGGATTGCAAGCCACGTTCAAAGGACGACGTTCAAAACCCGCTTCGTCGCGGCTGACGTCAGCGAGAAGCTCTTAGGGCGGATTTCTCGGCCGGGATAGAAACGATATTCGAGCTTTTGGGTCTTGCCCGCGGGAATGTCGCCCGACCATGCCTTGCCCGTGGCGGGGTCGCTGAGTTCCGGATAGAACGCGACGGCCTCACCAGACTCCAGTTTCAGGGCCGCCGCCGCGTATTGCCATCCCCACTTGGCGGGCTGAAACGCGTTATTCGTGACCTCCACATCCACCGCGTACTGATTAGCCTGCCCCGGAACGGCGCGGAATCCATTCACCCTGATATCCACCCAATCAAAATCGGCGCTCTGGCCAAGCTTTAGATTCGCGGTGTCTTTGAATGTGAGGGGTCCGCTGCTGAAAGCGGAGTTGGGCTTTTCAATTTTATCTGTCAAGTCGTACCAGCGCGTATTGTTTCGCCCTTGGGAGTCATAGAACAGTCCGAGGCGCAACGTGGTGGAAGCGGCGGGAGCCCGTAACACGACGATCACGTCCCTCGATTCATTCTTCTTGAGACTGCCCGTCAATTCATCGAGTGATTCGGCCACCGCACCCATATAGTGGTAGTCCTCCGCCTTCGCGCCCGGATCCTTGATCCGCAACCCGAAGGTCTCGCCATGGCTGACGCCGATGGGAAGCTTTGAGGGGCTCTTGATGGTGGCGTGCAGCAAGAATAGCTTTTGCCCTTCCGCCGCCATAAACGCCTCTCGCTTGGCGGCAAAGAACTGGGTGACTTGGACGGACTTCAGCGTGACCCAGCGCTCGGTGCCGTTGTCGATAACCTCTTTCGATCCGGAAACGAACCATTTGCTCCCGAGCAAGTAGGGTTCAAATAGTTTGGCGTTGGGCTTAAACTCCGCGATTTGGGAGAGTGCGAGCATGCCGAGAAGGGCGACCATCGACCAATCCTACCCCTGTCCCCTGAGTTCACATGTCCCATTTTCGAGCGACATTTGGACAAAACACTATAATTGACGAATGCGCGTCACCATCGCACTGGCCCTGGCCTCCGGCCTATTGGTCGCCGGATGCAGCCGAGGGGAAGCCACCGCGAAGAAAGCACCCGAGGTCAAAGATCCTTATGCGGGATGGCCCGAAAGCACGATGCGCAAGCCGGACATGGCGGGCGGCGTGGACCACGACGCGTTACGTGTGCCCAATGACGCCGAACCCACGCGCGTGCCCAGCACCTTTACGCTGCCCGATTGGGCGGAGCAAACCTCGCCTCTCGCTTATATGAGCCCGAAGAAGTCGAAGATCGAGATTCACTATCTGGAGCGCAGCGACGAGCTTCGCCAGCAGGATGACGCGAAAATCAAGCGGTTGATCGAAGCCAAATCCAAGGAGCGTGTGGTTGCCCCGCCTTGGAAGGGCTGGTGGGGCGAAGCCGGAACTGCCCACGCCGACGGTAACAAGTCGATTCCCTACCGAGAGCGAGTCTTCTGCTTGTTTCAAGATAAGCGTTACCTGGAACTTCACGTCGAATGGCCGACGGGAAGCAAGGTCGCCCAGAGTGAGGCCGATCAAATGGTTCGATATGTGATCCACAGCATCGGCGATTACAAGAAAGCGCCGGCGGATGCCAAGGAATAGCGCGGTAATCTTCCGTTCATGAATCCCTATCTTATTCCCGGTCTAAAGCTATCGCCCGACGTCTTCCGCCGGATCATCGATCGGATTCCCGACGACAAGCTCGATGTGCCGACCCACCCCGATCGCTTCACTCCGCGGGAGATCATCGCGCACATGGCGGATTGGGAGCCGATCCTCCGCGATGAGCGCATCAAGTGCGCCCTCGAGCGACCCGGAGAGGAGTTCCTCGCCTATGATGAAGGCGATCGTGCCCAAGCGCAAAATTACGCGGCTACAGATGTGAACGAGCAACTTCGCAAGTTCGAGATCGAGCGAGCCGAAACGGTCGCTCTATTAAGGAAACTTGAACCTGAATCGTGGGATTTGATGGCCCATCATCCGGAGCGCGGAAACCTCCGGCTGAGCGACATGGCCAACATGATGGTTGGACATGATGTCTATCACTTGGAGCAGTTAAGCGCGGTTTTGCCGTAGTACAAGTAATTCTCACGGATGAGGAGCGTCTTTAGACTATGATTTCTTCCCTCTTATTCGCCTCGCTTTCGCTTGCCCAAGCCGCCCCGGCCAAGGGCCCTGCCACTACTCTGACAATCGCGTCCACCCGGAAAGTGCAAGGAATGCACGCCGTTTCCGTCGCCGCCAG
>JBKJIP010000051.1:0-4653 GCA_046598515.1 Fimbriimonadaceae bacterium
GGCCAACATCGTCGTCACCGACGGCGACATCTTCCAGCTAACGACGAACATCGCCGGAATCTGGATCAACGGCCGCATGATCCCCCTCGAGAGCAAGTTCACGCGACTGCGCGAGCAATATCTGCAGCGCTTAAACGACTAACAGATCAGTTGCCTCCGCCCCCCTGGGGTGGAGGCCCCGTCTAAACACCAACCAGGTGCTCAAGTTCCCGAACCGCTGCGTCTCGCTCGGGCGAGGCGGGACCGCTGAATCGAAGAAACAACGCACGTTGGCCCTCGTCATTCTCATCCGCAATGCCCGCGATTCGGCACAGGGCTTCCGCGGCGTGATAGGCGCCTTCACGACGGGGTGTTCGAACCAGCTTCCAGAGAGCCGCGCGAACGTCCGGAGTCGGATGCGCGACTGCCGAGTCGATGATCGCTTGCGACCCCACATCTTAGTGCTTCGGGACCGCGGGCAGCACCATCAGAGCCTTCTCAATCTTCTCCCCATTCGCCTGCAGCCACTTGCTCATCGCATCGCCCGCTTTTGCCCCATAGATACGATGCGAGTAGACAATCGACGCCCCGATCCCCTTGTCCATGACAAACCGCGCAAAGCTTGCTTCGATGAACTTGGGTTGCGGAAACAGAACCACGATCAGATGCTCCGCCGGCTTCTTTTCCGTTCGCGGCAGAGAATCGGTCCGCACGACGATCGCCTTCTTCGCCTTGTAAGCCTCCAGCACCGCGTTGGCTCCCTTGGCCAGCCCCTCGCCATCCTTGATCTTCGGATAGTCGTTGATCGTGACCATGTCCGTCCACTTCTGCAGATCAGGCTGATCCTTGGGCGTGAACTCGTGAAGGTTGTCTTTGGTGTACCGATGGATATAGTCCCGCGCCATAAACTGGAACGAAGCCTTTGGAGTGCCCTGAGGATCACGTTCGCCGACAAATGCGAAGGGGAGGAGCAGAAGGCCAGCGAGGTATAGCATTTGACTAATTCTGGCGGAGTTGTCAGCAATAAAGCAGCGCACATTAGACCTTTCATGGAGCGCGTGGATGGACCGTGCCGCACGTGGCAGTAGTTGCCGACCACTCAGGTTCACTCGGGCGGCTCGGGTGCTGACCACCCAAGGGAAACGGCCAAAGGATCGCAAAGCGATCCTCCCCCGCGCTGAAGGCGCGTGATATCTCAGCCCAGGCCAAGCCGGCCCCGAGGGCCGCGCCGGCCTGGGTAGGGACGCCCAAACAAAGCCCGAAGATTGAGACGCAGGCGACGAGCACGCGTGCGAGGAGTTGCGTCTCGATCTTCGGGCGGCTCGGCAGGGCGCCGCGGAACTACGACCCGCTGTTATCCTGCGTCTGGCTCAGAACCTGAATCTTGAACAGCTTCCACCCCGCCGCTGAACGACGCCACGTGTCGACGGTTTCCATTTGGATCGTCGAAGTAACGCTTCGACCGTTGATCTTCTGCGAATAAACCATCCGCTTGGAAGAACGCACCCAGGCCTCGTCGCCGTTCACGTTCACGCTGTCATTCTTCATATCCACCGTGCGGAACTGGATGCCCGGTGACTCAAACAAGCGTCGCAAATCCGAAGTGAACTCGGAATAGCTCACCTTCTCGCCCATGGGCTTGACCCAGGTGAAGTTGTTGCCGATGACAGAGACGGCACGCTTGTAATCGGTCTGCCAGTAGGCCTTCTTAAACTTGGCGTATTGGTTGTTGAGGCTGGCATTGTGGTCGGCCATGGCGGCGGGCGCTACGCAAAGGACCACTAGGAGCGCGGAAAGAATACGAGTCGAGGTTCTCATAATTCCGAGAACGTCGATACCGGCTCGCCCGGTTACACTCATCCGTAAGAGAGTCATAAGGAAAGCCCCCGCTTTCAAGCGAGGGCTGCAAACTAGCCTACTGAATCGGCTCGAACGTTTCGGAAACCGCTTCGACCTTAAAGCAAAGCCACTCGCCCTTGGGGCCGCGCCGCCAGGTGTCCACGCTCTCAGAGATAGCGCGAAACTTCGTGCGCTTGCCATTTTCGACCATCGACATAACGATATTCGTGTGGGATCGAACGCGCGCCTCGTCGCCCATGAAGTCGTAGCTATCGTTCTTCATGCTTACCGAATGGAACTTCAAACCGGGTGTTTTCATCCGTGCATTGTCCATTGCGATGAACTCGGAGCGACTCATGGATTTTCCGGCGGGATCCACCCAGGTAAATCGAGGGGCCAGCATGCCGTGTACCCCTTTGCTATCCAATCTTTGAAGAGCTTTCGAGAGCTTGGCGTAAGCCTTATCCAGGCCATGATGATCATCCATGGCGGTGACAGCGCCGACCGTAGCGACGCACGCAAGCGAGATGAGAGTTCGGGAAACTAATTTCATATCATTCCTCCTACCCGAAGGTTAGCAGAATGACTCAACGAATTCAAGGTGAAAATGCACCCTAATAGGCGGTTATCCCATGCACCCGCATCCCGGCATATGTGCTGGTAGCCTTAAAGATGATCTTCGCCACGCGGCCACGATTCTGCAGAGGTACGCGAATGAGGGACATGCCCTGGGATTGAGGACTCACGGTCGCACGCACATCACCGTTCGACCGGACGTCCGGTCCGTAAACCAGCCTCCGCGAAGTCTCCTTCCCTTTGTCGTCGATTACCGTGATTTCCGCCACGGGATCCCGCTCCGAGCACTGCTGGAGCGTATCCACTGCAAAAGCCACCACCCGACCCGTCAGTCCCTTCGGCTCGAGCGTAATCTTCTCGGGATCGCCGGAAGACATGGGGGATAGCAAAGAAATGAGCCCATAAATGTCCCCCCGCCGGAAGTTGACTTCGCCAATCGTTACCGGCCGAGAACCCGGAAGCACCGTGCCCGGTTCCACCGTCAGCGGGCTCGGCTGGCCAAAGTAAAGGCGAGCGAAGATATCGGCCGGATCATATCCAACCGCCCCATGTTCATCCTTGCGCCCTGACCAAGCGTAGTCCGCGGCCAAGATGTAAGCGGCAAATTGCCGGAATTCTCGCAGCATCGCCTCTTCGGAACTCTCATGGCCGGCCCAAGTCGTCTGAAGATAGCCCGCGCCGACGCGGTAGCATGCCTCCGTAAAACCCCTGATATTGTCGCCGTTGAACCAGCCGCACCCGATCGGCGAAAAGCCTTCGCGTCGCCAGAGGTTCAGAGACTGGAGGTAGCGATCCGGCTTCTTATCATTCTTGTAATGCCAATCCGCGATGTACGCATTCTTCGGTAAAGCGGCCCGCCGCTTCAGCGCCTCCGCCGGGTTGTCACCCAGAGCCGCGTCGATAGCCTGACCCGGGGCCAGTCCCTTGTCGCCCCAAAACATCGGGGTAACCGAATTTCGTGACGCGATCTCCGCGAGGGTCGGCATTTGCTTCGTCCAGAGCTCGGTCGTGAATTCAGGCGAGCTCCGAATGCCGCGGATATCAATCTCATCGAGCCCAAAGTGGATTGTCTTGGGCTTCAACAGGTCGATCGCTTCGCCCCAAAGCTTGACCATTGCCGCCTTCGTTTCCGGCTTGCGCGGGTCGATCGTGAAGGGGAAATCGGGGTTGACGGCAAGGTGCAGATTCTTCTTGTTCTCGAAGAACCAAGCCATGTGCCCCAAGCTCTGAATCAGGGGAATTGGCTCGATCTGCAGTCGCCGGTACATATCGAACGTCGACTTGAGATCCTGGCGACTGTTGAACATCGCGGTTTCGATGCCCGGGAACGAGTCCCATTTTGTGCGCTCACACTGAATAACGACCTTGTTGAACTTGATCGGCGCGAGCACCCGATGGGCGATCCGATCGTGAAACTGCTTCATTTCGGGACCGCCGAACAGGTGAACCCCGCGCCAGGCGATCGATGGCCAATCCCTCAGACTCCCCGCCGGCAGGTACAACTTGCCGTCCTTCGCATAGGAAAGCAGCCCAACGGTCGTGCAGGCATGTACGAGGCCCGGATAATCCTGCCCAAGCAGCAAAACGCTCGTCGGTGAAACCCGCACCTCGTAGCCCTCGGGACCCAAGCCCAAGTCCTGAATCCGCACGATCACATTGCCCTGCCGATGTTGAACTGCATGCAGATTCGGCACATCCCAGCGGCGCCGAAGGGCATCGATAAACTCGTCCGTAATCCCGTAGTGAGTATCGGATACGTCGACTTTCAGCTCGGTCGTAACCTCAAATCCAGGCGCCTTCCGGTCAAAGAGCATCTGCTTGGGCTGCGGGATGATCGGGAAGGGCCGGTTATCCGGCGTGATCGCATCCCTGATCGTCTCTGCCTCGGGAGACAAGCTCACTTCGCGGGCATTAAAAGAACCCGGCTGAAAGACGACTTCCGCGCTGGTCTGCACGGGCCGGTTCGGCATCAGAGTTACCGACTGCTGACCCAGCCAGAACGACTCATCCTTGTTGGCCCAAAGCTCCTTGTAGCCGCGCGCATCGAAGATTGTCCACTCCCGGCTCTCGCCATGGACGATCAGCCGCCCGAAAGTCGAGTCGAGTTGTAAGTCCTTTCCGGGCGGACCATATTTCCGACCCTCCATATCTCCGGCCGTGAACGGCGTTGTGCGCAAATCGCGCGCCATCGTCTCATCGATCTTTAGCGAACCGTTAATAAACGGCCTCGCCCAAACCTGCCCCAGCGACCAGTCCGCC
>JBKJIP010000212.1:0-4162 GCA_046598515.1 Fimbriimonadaceae bacterium
GTAGCGTTCCGCTTCTTCGGCGGCCTCGGGGGAGTGGTAGAGGGCGACGATTTCTTTAGCTAACCTCACCTTTGCGTCTCTTGGGTTTTTCGTCGGCTTCGGTGCGGGCTGGGAACTCCTTTCCGAGCCATCACCCCTCCCCAGTTCGCTTTCGCTCACAGGCCCTCCCCTACGAGGGGAGGGGGAAACACCCTCACCCCCTGCCCCCTCTCCCTCCCCGGCACGAACATCCGGGCAAGGAGAGGGGAGGTTGAGCAATTCATGAACTTCCGCCATCGGCACGTCGGTGCAGAGCTCGAACCAGTTGACGATGAGCTCATCGGGGATGGACATGGTTTTGCCGAACATGTCGTTCGGGGTGTCGATCACGGAGACGTAGTTGCCCAGGCTCTGCGACATCTTTTCTTTGCCGTCGGTGCCAACCAGTAGGGGGCACAGCAGCACTACTTGGGGTTCTTGGCCGTAGTGCTGCTGGAGGTCGCGGCCGACTAGGTTGTTGAACTTTTGGTCGTTACCGCCGAGTTCGATGTCGGCCCTTATCTCCACCGAGTCCATGCCTTGGCAGAGGGGGTAGAGGATTTCGTGGAGGGCGATGGGTTTTTGCTCTCGGAAGCGGTTGGTGAAGTCGTCGCGCTCCATGATTCTCGCCACTGTGGTGCGCGAGCAGAGGCGGATGACGTCTTCGAAGCCCATTTTGCCGAGCCAATCCTTGTTGTAGTAGATCTCGGTTTTCTCGGGGTCGAGGATTTTGTAGAGTTGGGTTTTTACGGCGTCGACGTTCGCCTGGACCTCTTCCCTCGTGAGCTGCTTTCGGGTTTTGGATTTGCCGCTGGGGTCGCCGATCATGGCGGTGAAGTCGCCGATGATGAGGCAGGCGATGTGGCCTAGTTTTTGGAAGGCGCGGAGTTTGCGGAGGACGACGGCCCAGCCCAGCGTGACGTCTCTCGCGGTGGGGTCCACGCCGAGTTTGACGCGCAGCGGCGTGCCTTTTTCGAGCTTGCGGCGCAGGTCTTGCTCGGAGATGATCTCCGTAGTTCCGCGTTTGAGGATGGCGATTTGTTCGTCGACGGTCACGGGGGTAGTTTACTTTCGGGGGGCCGCCGCGGGGACGATGCACCCGCGCCCTCAGGGGGACTCCCCTTTCACGCATGCATCAGATGTTTCCGCTTCTTCTTTTAACCGCAGAGGGCATAGAAACGCACAGAAGGGCTTTGCAGGGAGTCCAAATGACGCGGTGCGGACCCCCCGCATCCCACAATTGGCTTTGTCCCTCCTCTCCGGAACGCGGGAAGACTGCAACTTTAAAGCGCGACCGAGTTCGCGCACTCCGAAAGCGCGAGCGGGGTACAACCTGTCGCAGTGTGGAACGTTGAGAAAATCATGCAGTATCTGCCGCATCGGTATCCGATGCTGCTGGTAGACCGCATCGTGGAGCTGGAGCCCATGAAGCGGAGCGTCGGGCTGAAGAATGTGACGATCAATGAGGCGTTCTTCCAAGGGCACTATCCGGGGCTGCCCGTTATGCCGGGGGTCTTGATCATCGAGGCGATGGCGCAGGTGGGGGCTTGTATGATCCTGGGGGATGAGAAGTGCAAGGGGTTTGTGCCGTTCATCGGGGCGATCGACGATGTTCGGTTCCGCCGGCCTGTGGTTCCCGGCGATCAAATGATGAGCTACTGCGACCTCCTTTGGTTCCGCAATCAGATCGGCCGCATCAAGGCCGAGGCGAAGGTGGGCGATGAGGTAGTCGCTTCGATGGAACTGACCTTCAAGCTGATGAGGTTCGAACCGCAAAGTGCCTGAGATTCATCGTCTGGCGAATGTTGATCCGGCGGCCGTATTGGCCGATGACGTCGTAATCGGCCCCTTCTGCAATGTGGAAGCCGACGTCGTCATCGGTCCCGGCTGCGTTCTGGATTCACACGCCACGATTAAGAACGGGACGACCATGGGCTCCAACAATTACGTTGGCCAAGGCACCGTGCTGGGCGGCGACCCCCAGGATCGGAAGCACAATCGGGAGACGAAGACCTATCTGGTCATCGGCGACGATAACGTCTTTCGCGAGTACGTCACCGTTCACCGCGCAACGGGGGAAGGCAAACAGACGACAATCGGCAACAGTTGCTTCATGATGGCCTACAGCCATTTGGGGCATAACGGCACGATCCATAACCAGGTCACGGTCGCCAATAATGTTGCACTTGCGGGTCATGTGACGGTCGAGGACCTTGTCACAATCGGCGGCATCGTGGGTGTCCACCAGTTCGCGCGCATCGGCAAGGCGGCGATGGTCGGCGGCATGAGCGGTGTGTCTCGGGATGTTCCTCCGTTCGTAATTTTGAGCGGGCGGGATGTGATTGTTGACATTAACGCTGTCGGTTTAAGACGTATTGGGGTGAACCAGCAGGAGCGGCTGGCGCTGCATAAGGCGGTGAAGCTGCTGTACAAATCAGAGCTGGGGCTGACGAATGCGATGGAGATCGTACGGCGCGAGGTCACGCAGACGCCGGAGGTCGAGTACATGCTCGCCTTCGAAGAGCGCCGTTTCCATGGGAAGAACGGCCGCGGCGATCAGCCCTGATTTCGGGTTTCGGGTTTCGGGTTTCGGGATTCGAAGAGGGCGGCGGATGTATCGTGCCGCCGTGGCCAAGCCTTCAGGTTCAACCAAAGCTGACGCGGGGCACGATGCATCCCCGCGCTCCATGAAAGTTCAATATATGGAGTGGGTCCGGCGGCACAATGCATCCACCGCCCTCTTCGTTTTTGCTTGGTCACCCTTCTCCGGGGAGGCATAATGCATTTATGAAGCTTTTCCTCATGGCTCTGGCTTTTCTTGCGATTGGTGCGGCTCCTAGGAAGGACACGGTGGATGTTGTGATCCACACCGCGCAGGGACTTATCTATGTCGAACTGGACGCGGTGAAGGCGCCGGAGACGACGAAGAATTTCCTT
Organism: Fimbriimonadaceae bacterium; assembly: GCA_046598515.1. Lineage (GTDB taxonomy): Bacteria > Armatimonadota > Fimbriimonadia > Fimbriimonadales > Fimbriimonadaceae > JANJUB01. The sequence continues at coordinate 2,956 of JBKJIP010000212.1, forward strand.
CGGTACGTTGATGCCGGGCACTACATTCGCGCGCGGTTTCACCGGACGGTGACCATGCAGAACCAGCCGGACAAGGACGTCAAGATCGAGGTCATCCAGGCGGGGGTGCATCCGGAGCTGGCGAAGAAGGATTTTGCGCCGGTTAAGCTGGAGCGAACCAGCGTCACCGGGCTGAGCCACATGAACGGGACAATCTCCATGGCGCGTGACGGCGTGGATTCGGCGACTTCGGACTTTTTCATCTGCATCGGCGACCAGCCGGAGCTCGACTTTGGCGGCAAGCGGAACCCGGACGGTCAAGGCTTTGCGGCGTTTGGGCGGGTGACGAAGGGGATGGATCTCGTTCGCGGAATCCAGGGCTCGACGGCGAAAGAAGATCAGTCGCTGGATCCGGCCATCGATATCAAGAACATCACGCGTCGCTGAGTCGGTAGTTGACCTGAGTTGCAGTGGGCTCGAAGCCTAGCTTGGTGTAGACGGCTTCCGCGCCGTCGTCGCCGGGCGTCAGCCAGGCGAGCTGACCGCCGTCGACGAAGAACTTGGTGAGCAAGACGGTGATGATGGCGCTGGCGACGCCGCGGCGGCGGAATCGGTCGAGCGTGCCGATGCCGGCGATTTCACGTACGGCCTGATTGCCTTGAGCGAATCCGCAGCCAATGGCTTGGCCATCGATCTCGCAGATGGCGGCGAGGAGTTCGCCCGATTCGATCTGCTCTCGGGAGCTTGCGACATTATCGTCATCTCCGTCGGGCATTCCAAAAGCGGAATTCGCGATTTTGCGGAGGATTTGGGCTTCGTCGGGCGTGGCGAGGCGGGCGGGGGTCATCGGCTCGACGGGCCGCCAGGCCGTGACGGGAAGAATCATGATCGGGGCCGCGATTTCCAACTCGAAGCCGGCGGCTTCGAGTTGTGGCGGGACCTCGGGCCAGAGTTCGCGGCAGAACTCAAGCCGCGGCCGGCGGTCGCGGGACTTGAAGTGGGCTTTCAGCGCTTCGATATCGGCGTCGCCGATCGGGCCGATCGGCATCGCGTAGCTGAAGTATTCGAGGGGATCCTCGAGGTTGATCATGGCGCGGAAGCCGCCGACGTCAACCACCTCGCGCCCCCGCGAGCAGGCTTCGATGAGGGAGTTTTGGAGCTTTAGGAGGAGGGCGGTCATTTTCGTAAATCGTAAATCGTAATCGTAAATCGTAAATCGTAAATCGTA
>JBKJIP010000346.1:0-10314 GCA_046598515.1 Fimbriimonadaceae bacterium
GCATCATCGCCGTCTTCCAATGGTTTCCCGCCAATGAATCGGAGTCTTGGGACCAAGTAGCCTTGCAGCGATCGATCGACCTTGGCAAAACGTGGACTCGCCCGAAGACGATCAAAGTTCAAGGATTGCCCGCCGGCTATCAGCGCCCCATGGATCCTTGCGTTGTCGAGTTGGGGGACGGCCGACTTCGCTACTACTTCACTTCCAACCCCCGAGGCCGCGGCCAAGAAGGTAACGGCATCTACTCCGCTATCAGCCGCGATGGAGTCTCATGGCAGTTTGAACCGGGTTTGAGATATAAACCCGCCGACCATAGCGGCTTCGATCCCACCGTCGTTTTCTTCGAGGGTCAGTGGCACATGATCACCCCTAAAATGCGCGCGGGTGGTTACCACTCAGTCTCGAAAGACGGGCTGGTCTTCAAACAAGTCGAGGTCGTGGACGACCCCGGTTACGACTGGATCGGCAATCTGGCCGTGGTCAAAGGCAAGCTCACCTTCTTCGGCGGAGGCGCGGGCCTATGGTCGCGCACGCTTTCGAACGGAAAATGGGAGAAGCCCGTCGAATACGGCCTGAAAGGCGTCGGCGATCCCACTGTCGTTTCACTGGGCGGCGACAAACTCGGCGTGCTTTACACCGGCATGAATCGACCGCCTCAATAACTTACTTCTGCAGAACCATCGTCGTCTTGCCCTTCAGCTTCTGCTCGATAACGGGCTCATCGGGGAACTGGGTGACGACGATCATGAAGCCGCCTTCCGATGCGCCTTCGGCGCGGATGGTCCGGCGATTCTGGAGGTCGAGATCATAGTCGATCTTTGCCTTCAAGGCAAACTTTAGCTCCTTCAATCCGCTCTCCGCGAACTCGGCCGCACCCATGTTGTCTTTGATGAACTGGGCCATATCTGCGTTCATGTCCAGCACGGCGCTGATGCGGTGGACCTTGATTCCCTTCGATTCAACCACACCCTCGTAGGTGTACACGTAGTCGAGGCGCTGCATGACCGTTTTGCCGCTCTTGGATTTCAGCTTTTGCGGGGAATAGCTAACGGTCTCTTTCCAAGTTTCGCCCTTGGTGACTTCGAACAGAGGGAGCTTGGGTTGGAAGTCGAGACTGGAGTCGATGCTGCCGATAAAGAGGGCCAAGCGCTGCAGCTCGCTGATGAACGAGCCGACCAAGTCCCCCTGAATCGCGGACATGCCGCCGGGCTTGCCCGTGATCCATCGCCCGCCCCCACTCGTCTTGGGCGGATCCTTTTTAGGTTTGAGGTCGACGATGTTCAGCAGCTTGTTGATCGGGCTGAGATCGACCTTTAACTCGATGTCGGACTTTTCTATGGTGGTCTTCGCGTCGCTTTCGGCGGTTTCCCCGGCGATCTGGGTCATGGTCGGCCGCTTGTAAACTGCTTCGACAATCCCGTCCGCTTTTTCCTTCTTGACATCGAGCGTGAAGTCGTAGTTCAAGTCAAACCGCTCGGGAAGGAAGTAGTTCATTCCAAGCTGTTTCTGCTCGATGTTGAGTCGGGAAAGGACGCGATACTTTTGAATCTCGCCCGGCTTGTTAACCCGATTGAGCGTAACGGCATCGTCGATAACGGCCGAAGGCATGGCAAAAACAAGAAAAGGAAGGATCATGAATCTCCGATCGAATTGCTCGATCTACGATAGTTTACGACGGACACCCCCCAGAGTTCCAGCTTTTTCGATGCTGGGATTGGTAACGTTTCAATCGTGCCTGACCAAAAACTACCCGTCGTCGTGATTGTAGGCGGTGGATTCGGTGGACTTTGGGCCGCCCGCGCACTTGGCCGAAGCCCCGTCCAGGTCATCCTTCTCGACCGGACGAACCATCATGTTTTCCAGCCCCTGCTCTACCAAGTAGCCACGGCCGGCCTATCTCCCGCCGACATCGCACACCCGATTCGCTCGGTTCTCAAGAAGCAGAAGAACACGCGAGTTCTGCTAGATGAAGTCATCGATGTCGATCGAGAAACCCGCGAAGTGGTCACTTCTTCTCGGCGCATCAAGTTCGACTATCTCATCCTCGCAACCGGTATGCGCAACTCCTACTTCGGGCATGACGAGTGGGCCGAGATCGCGGTCGGGTTGAAGTCGATCGACGATGCGACCTGGATCCGTCGCCAAATCCTGCTCGCCTTTGAGAAGGCGGAAATGGCGGAAAGCTCTTCCGAGCAACAGAAACTCCTGACTTTCGCGATCATTGGGGGCGGCCCAACCGGAGTAGAACTTGCTGGCGCGATCGCTGAGCTCGGCCGACGCGCTCTGCGGCGCGACTTCCGGCGGATCAACCCAGAGAACACACGCGTCGTCCTGATCGAAGGCGGCCCTCGAGTCTTGGATTCCTTCGATCCATCCTTGTCCGAAACCGCCAAGAAGAGCTTGGAGCAAATGGGAGTCGAGGTTCGCCTTGATACGCGGGTCACCGACTTGAAGCACGGCGAAGTACATTGCCGAAAAGCGATCACCGTTGGTCAGCACGTCACTCACGAAGACCAGACCCTTTGCGCGGGCACCATTCTATGGGCGGCGGGTGTCCGCGCGACACCGATCGCCGAGTGGCTGAACCTCCCGCAAGAAATGACGGATCGGGCCGGCCGGGTCAAAGTGACGCCTGCCTGCACCCTTCCGGATGACGACCGGATCTATGTGATCGGGGATGTGATGACCCTGCCCGATGGCAATGGGAAGCCGCTGCCCGGAGTTTGTCAGACCGCCATGCAGCAGGGCGATTTCGTCGCGGCCCGCATCGAGACCTACCTTGCCGAGATGGTTCCGACCGAGCCGTTCACCTACCGCGACCGCGGCAACATGGCCACCATCGGCCGCAAGAGTGCGGTTGCCGAAATCGGACGTGCTAAGTTTGGTGGTTTCATCGCTTGGGTGATGTGGCTGTTCATCCACATCATGTATCTGATCGGTTTCGACACCAAATTGAGGGTCCTGATCGAGTGGGCTTGGGCCTATGTCGTTTGGGGAAAAGGAGCCCGGCTGATCACCGGCGACGATCGACGAGAGTTCCATTAGCCGTCGGGAACTCTGCCCCAGATCGCGAAAGTAGTAGGAGGCGGCAAAGCCCCTAAAGGCTCACCTCTCTCACACCGGCCTCCCCCACAAAGGGAGGCTTTCTCTTTTTCAAAGCGTATCCAGTGCTGTCCGCCGTTCGTCATAATCCCGCAGAGGGTCACCCTATGTCACTTCATGCCCTACTCGGCTGCATCCTAGCCTTGACTCCGCAAGCGGACGAGGTCAAAACCGTATCCATCGATTCGGCGGGTCTGACCGTCGAAGAGATTCTCGCCAAAGTGCGGGAACAGAGCGGCCTCGAGGTCTACGCAGGCAATGTGGCGACAAACCGCATAGTAGCCGTGGTTCCGTCACTTCCTTCCAAAATCTTTCTAGAGCGGCTCGCTTGGGCGCTCGATGCCGAATGGCAACCCTATGGCAAGGGCGTCCGCCTCGAAAGGACCCCATCCCAGTTCGCCGCAAGCCGGTCCCGCGCCTATGCCGCGCGCTTGACTGGAATTCGCCTGGGGCTGAGTCAAGCCGCCAAAAGTTTCAGTCGCTTAAGCAACTTCTCGCAGAAGGAAATGGACAAGAAGGTGGAGCAGGCGATGGAAGAGTTTCGCCGGCAATATTCCAAGTTCCGAGGAAACGAAGAAGACAAGATCGTGAACCTTTCATCCGGGGGAAATCCAGCCTACATCATTCTCCAAGAGGTCTTGTTGAAGATGCCGGCCAAGACGCTCGCTGATCTCAACCCCAAGCTGCGCACCGTATTCTCGACTTCGCCCACGAGATTTCAGCGCTCCATACCCTTCGCCATCTCGTCAGTAGAAGATTTCTTAGCCGCTCGCAAAACCATGGCGGAGACGGCGAAAAAGGTGCGCTCCATGACGTCCGCCCGTGTTTATACGGGGGTGCAGGGCGAAGACAAGAAGATCGACGGGATCGGGAAAATCCTGGTCCGGGTCGGAGGTGATGGCCGCCGAGACTATGTTCAAATGGACATTCTCGTGGCAAACACAGCAGGGGAGCTCATCGGTCAGGCGAATTGCGGCATTTATGCTCGCACAACGGAAAATCGGCCGTCCACCCTGCCCAACTTCAACGTTACCGCCCGCCCAGATTCCATGAAGCTCGCCAAGGCGCTGATCTATGGAAACCGTGAGTCAACCTCAATCGAATACGACGTGATCTATCCGTCTACCCCCTGGAAGCTCGATGAGACCTGCCGCCAAGTAGAAGACATTCTCATCGATCCGGTCACGCATGAGCCTCTGAGCTACGGCGCAACGGACGTCGTCCAAGCTGCGGCTGAGAAGCTGAAGAAGCCGGTCATCGCCTACATTTCCGACGATCACTACAGTCGCTTAGTAAACCTGCAGCAGCAAAAGCAGATCAACTTCAACAGCTTCATCCAACCGAGCGATGTCGAGGTCCAGAACGGTGACTGCTTCCTTATCCGGCCGGCCGATCTCGATGAGGCCGTGAATTCTCAATGGGATCGGACCCGCTTGAAAACGCTTCTGGAGAAGGTTCGAAAGGTTGGCTACCTACGGCTAAGCGACCTTATCGATTATCGAAAGGGACGCGTCGGCACGATCAACTACGGGAGTTCAGACTTTCGCTGGATAGGAGCTTGTTCGCAAGTCATCTCCAATCAGATGACCAACACGAATCAGGATTCGTTGGACGTCCTAAGTGCCTTTGGCTGGACCAGTGACCGGTTTGCTGCCGGTACCGTCAACATCCCGTTCGCTCAATGGCCGCAGTCCGTAAAAGGAAAATTTCAAGAGTTAGTGGAAAGCGGCCGATTCCGAGTTAATGTCGGACGTCAAACGGAGCTCCAGCAGCATGAGCCAACTGAGCTATCCGATGAACAGCTCACCTATTCCGTGAGTTTGCGCGTGTCAACAGCGGTGACCGACATCGCCTATGCGATGGCCGAGGGCGAAAAAACGGGTCGCTTCCTCGCCGCCTACCAAATCGGCTACCGAAAGAATCCCCTAATGGCCGCGCAAAACACTGGCCTCGCTCAGTTTCCTCGCGTTTTCAAATCGTATCGTCCCGCGTCGCTGAAAACGATTTCGATCGCTTTCGCCTTAACCCGGCCGAACAGCCCCGTTAACCCCCCAGCCGATTTGATTGTTCAGTCTCGGTCCGCTGTGCAACAAATGTCGAACTTCGAAATGGGCTTCGGAGCGCTGACTGACGTGGTGTCGATTTCTGACACACCCGTGTCCGAAGATCAGTTGCCGGAGAGCTTCCGCAAGGGCATCGAGTCCTCTTCCAAAGGGCGCGGACCGATGTACAACCCGACGGATCGGGGCTATCGACCGGTCATTCCACCCTAGATTTGAACCGTTAACCCAGGTTTTTGACCCATTCAATCATAATTGAGCTATGCCCTCCCAAATCCGCAATGTGGGAATCATTGCGCACGTCGATCACGGAAAGACCACAATCGTGGACGCTATCTTCCGCCAAGCCGGAACCTTCCGTGAAAATCAGCACATGGCCGATCGAGTCATGGACAGCAATGACCTTGAGCGCGAGAAGGGCATTACGATCCTTTCCAAGGTCGCGAGCGTTCGCTACAAAGACTACAAGATCAACATTGTGGACACCCCCGGCCACGCCGACTTCGGCGGAGAAGTCGAGCGGGTGCTCAGCATGGTCGACGGCGTTCTGCTCATCGTCGATGCCAATGAAGGTCCGATGCCCCAGACGCGTTTTGTGCTCAAGAAGGCTTTCGCGAACAATCTGAAGCCCATCGTCTGCATCAACAAGATCGATCGGGAAGGCGCTCGACCTTTGGAAGCCTACGACAAGACGATCGATCTCTTCATCGATCTCGGGGCGAGCGAGGAAGACTTGTTCTTCCCGCACATTTACACGAGCGGTGCCGGCGGCTTTGCCCGCATTTCGCCGGACGGCAGCGAGCAGGATATGCGCGAGCTGTTCGAGATGATCGTCAACTCGGTGCCACCTCCCGCCGTCGATTCGGAAGGACCTTTCCAAGTTCAGATCAACAATCTTGACTATAACGACTACGTCGGCCGCATGTTCGGAGGCAAGATCCTGCGCGGTACCGTAAAGGTCGGTGATCGGCTGGTGCACGTCACCCCGGCCGGCAAGCAGATGGGCTTCAATGTGTCCAAACTCTGGACATACGAAGGCATTCAGCTCGCGGAAGTCGATTCCGCCAAAGCGGGCGAGATCATCATGCTCGCGGGGCTGGACAACGTTTTGCTCTTCGACACGATCTGCTCTTCCGATCAGGTCGAGGCCCGGCCTGCCATTCAGATCGAGCCCTCCACGCTCACAATGAACTTCTATCCTAACAACTCGCCATTGGCGGGCAAGGATGGCGGTAAATTCCTCACGATCCATAAGATCCGTGAGCGCATCCAGAAGGAAGAGGCGGTCAGCGTCAGCATCAAAATCGATCCCGAGGGCGGCGCGGAAGCCGTAAAGGTAGCCGCTCGCGGCGAACTCCAGCTCGCCATTCTCATCGAAACGATGCGCCGGGAGGGCTACGAGATGCAAATCTCGCGTCCCCAAGTTATCTTCAAGCGCGAAGACAATGAGGTCCAGGAGCCCTACGAACTGGTCACCCTGGAACTGCCCGACGACAGCGTCGGCGGCGTCATGGAGGACTTGGCTCGACGCAAGGGCGAGCTCCGCAACATGGAGAGCGCCAACGGCACGACTCGGCTCGAGTACTCGATCCCGACCCGCGGTCTGATCGGATTCCGATCCGGATATCTCACCATGACCCGCGGACTCGGCATCATGGGCTCGATTTACGATGGCTACCACCCATACAAGGGCGAAGTCGTTTCGCGGACCCAGGGTTCGCTCATTGCGAAAGATTCAGGCAGGCTCACGCGTTATGCCTATGAGAACATCCAGGAGCGAGGCACGCTTTTCTTCCCCGTCGGCATCGGCGTTTATGGCGGCATGATCGTCGGCGCATGCGCCCGGGACGAGGACATGATCGTGAACGCCACGATCGAGAAGCACGCAACCAACATTCGTTCGGCTAACTCGGAGCAGACGAGCGTCCTGGACTCCCACAAAGAGTTCTCGCTCGAACAAGCTTTGGCTTGGCTGCGAGATGATGAGTTGCTCGAAGTGACTCCGAAGCAGCTACGGTTCCGCAAGAAGGTCCTGGATCACTCCGAGCGACGCGTTTCCGAGCGGCGATCGGAGATCAACGTCTAGTCAATCCACCGACAACATGCGATACAATATCCGGTAGCGCTAAAGGGCGCTTCCGGATCCGCGGGAAGGGTTGAACCCACCTCAATCAGAATCGTAATCGCAGCACACCTTTGTGCAGCCTGAGCGCGGATCGCAGGCCGAATGCATGGAGGTTATATGAAACGCGAATTGCCGGCGAGGCCAAGCCTCGAATATCTACGAAAAGAAGCCAAGCAGCTTCTCGACCAAACCCGGTCGAACGATCCCGAGGCCCTAGAGCGGCTCAAAGCCGTCACCACGAGCGGCCGCCCTTCACTTCATCACGCACAGCTTGCTCTGGCGCGCGAGTATGGCTCCGCCAGTTGGCGCGATCTGGTGACTAGGGTGCGGACCTCCGAAACGGACGGATTCCTGCTCGCCGTCTGCGGAGACCGGTGGGATAGCGCAACCAAGCTAAAGCCGCCTCCCGAGCACGTTCGACTTGGCAGTATCCACGTGGCGGCCGCCTGCGGAGACATCCTCGCCCTCGAGCATCTCCTGACGAAGGACCGGCGCCTAGCCAACCAGAAAGGCGGACCGAGGAACGCGGGACCCCTGCTTTACCTCTGCTTTTCTCGTATGAATCGAGGACGCGAAGAACTCTTTGCCGAGTGCGCGAAGTATCTCATTGGGCATGGGGCCGACGTCAATGAAAGCTTCATTCATCCGCAGTATCCGGCCTCCCCGCTCCCCGTTCTTTACGGCGCGGCCGGCGTGGTATTCAATCCTGATCTCACGGATGTCCTAATCGAGCGCGGCGCGAACGTGAACGACAACGAGTCGCTCTACCACTCCACCGAAAGCCGTAATCACGACTGCCTCAAGCTCCTCCTTGCCGCAAAACCTAAGATCGATGGGACCAATGCGCTGTTGCGGATGCTGGACTACGATGATCTCGAGGGGCTTCGCATTCTCATCGATGCCGGCGCTGATCTAAACGAACCGGGCAAAGAAGGGGCTCTTAACCATGCAATCCGGCGGAGCCGTTCTCGGGCGCATCTTGATCTGCTCCTCTTCCGCGGAGCCGACCCTAAGCGGAAAAGCAATGAAGGCTGGACGCCTCACCAGTTGGCCCTGCGAACCTCAAATCTCGACGCGGCCAAGCTTCTTGAAGAGCGCGGATTCGCTGAGTCGCTGTCTGAAAAAGACCTGTTTGTTATCGCCTGCATGAGCGGCGATCTGGGGGCCGCCCAGGCCACGGGGGTTAAAGTGGAAGACCTCCGGCCCAGCGACCTGGACGCGCTCGTGGCGGCGGCTTGGAATGAGAAGGACGCGGCCGTAAAAACGATGCTGGCCGTGGGCTTCCCCGTCGGTCATCGGGAAACAACCTCCGGCAACACGGCGCTGCACTGCGCCTGCTGGAAGGGCTCAGCGGACATTGTTCAAACGCTCCTCGAAAAGGGGGCACCGCTCGATCCCATCGATCATCAGTACCAGGCCACTCCGATCGGGTGGGCTTGTCATGGGTCCATGTTTGCGAAAGATGGCGACGGCTTCCCCCTGAATCATCGAGCGGACTACCCCCGCATCGTGAAGGCCCTTCTTGAAGCAGGGGCACCCGTAACGGAGGATCTCAAGGGCACCGATGACGTAGATGCCGTTATCAGAGCTTTCCGGTAACGCGTCCACCCTGGAATCGGATAAGGGTGTCGTCTCCGGCGCCCTTCTTGTCTACTCGATCTCTTCCGGTCGAGTAGACCATGAATCCCGTTGCCACCCGCAGGAAACGGATTGGGGCACCGCGAGCGTCCTTCGCGTTCGCGATTCCGGGCGGAGACTTCCCGCCCGCCTCACAGGCTTTCAAGAACCAGTTCCGCACTTCGCCGGCGGGGAAATCCCAGCGTGCCATGTGCATGAGTCCGCGCACCTGAAAGGCGGTATACAACAGGGTGCCCGCGTTCGAATCGTTTCGCCCGAAGTGAAGAGTGACGCGCGGTGCGATGTTCGCTCCCTTTGCCTTATCATTTCCGACGAGCCCAGGTGTCGCTTGCACGATCGACCAAGCGAGGGCTTCTGACTTCGCTTGGAGAACATCTTCCGCGTTCTTGAACTGGGCAAATTCCGCCAACCCATCCTTCTTCGCCGTTTCCACGATATGGTCGATCATCGCCATGTAGTAGGCGGATACGGATTGCCACGACTTCGCATGGTCGATCTTTGGCGGATCCTCTCGAAGGACCGATCGAGCCGCGCGCGCCCCTGGCGCGCCGTTCCTCGCCGCGCAAAGAAGGGCGGCCTGCGTCGTGAACGCATCGGCCAGGTTCGCCCGGTCCGCGAGGGGCGCGAAGTTGCTCGTGGAAAAGAGGTCTCGAAGTTTGGCGAGAGCTTTCAGATGCTGTTCCGCGTGGGGTACGTCCTGGTTGGTCGAGTAGCTAACGATTCGCTCAAAAAGCAGAAGAAGCGCTCGATCAATCTTGATGAGATCGAGATCGATGGATTCGGGATCGTCGAAGCTCAACGCGGCGTGCTTCTTTGCGGAGGCTTGCAAGAGCAACGGCCCTGCGGCATCGGTGTCTTTGAGAGGCAAGCCGCCACGGAAGAAGGGGGCTGCTTTCGACCAGTCCACCGTATCCGCCGCCTTGAGCAGCAAAGGGGCGGCGTTATCGGCCGCTGGCGGCATCGACTGCCGGTAATCCTCAAGGCTCGTGATCAGGCCAAGTTTGCGGGCCTTCGCGAGCTGCTCTTCGTATTCGACGACGGTCTTTCGAGAAGTCGACCAATAAAGTCCGCCGATCACTGCCCCAGGAATCGCGAGAGCGAGCGCGGGAAACAGGATGCGCTTTAGCGCCATGTTGCGAACCGCTCTCCTTCCAGGTTTGCGAGCACGCGGCCATTCACGACCTTCACCCCGAAATCCAGTTCATTCGCTTTCCCATCCACGGCATCGTCCCCTACGGAGTAGATGGCGAAACCACCCTTAATCGTTCGAAACTTCAGAGGTTTGAGATTGTTGTAAGGGTCTTTCGACGTGGCCAAGCTCGCGGGCTCTACTCCCGGGGACTGCAGAGCTTCGGCGAAGAGCCGGGGAATCTGGTTTTTGACGAGTTG
>JBKJIP010000443.1:0-13550 GCA_046598515.1 Fimbriimonadaceae bacterium
CGGCAAAGCGATCGGCTCCGCCAGAAACTTCTTAAGGGTCGGATAAAGCCCGGGCACCGCTCCATACTTGAGCTGCAACCGTACGGCCGCCATGTTAAGGCGCGCCGATATGCTCGTGGCAACCAACTGACCGATTACGGTCGGCTCCTCGTACAACTGGCGTGCTATATTACGGACGGCGCGAAGCCGAGCGATAGCCTTTTCCGATCTCCCTTTCGCCGCGTCGCGCTGGGCCGCGATTTCGGATGCCACTGAGATTTCTCTAAGTTCGGAGTACTCAGGAAAAGAAACGCCAATGCCCAGATACCAGGGCCGATTGTAGTTCACGTGCGGCTTCTTCGACCCCTCCTCAAATGGCGTCAACACCGGCTCCCACTCTTTGAGCATGAGATCGATGGCCGGTCCGTCAAACTTGCCCTTGAATCCTGTGCCCTTCAATCGAGCAAACTGCTTGTCCATCTGGTCTGGAGTGCTCGTTAGATAAGAGCGGAAGAGTTGGCGCGTCTTTGGATCGAGGCTCTTGAGCGCATTGGCCGATACCTGATAGTGGCCGGCCGCGTTCTCATTTGGCGGCACCACGCGAGCCGCCATGTCCTCCGCCGAAACCGGGAGGCCCGCCGCCTTTGAGAGCTTGATCTCGTTCTCGAGCTCGGATGATGCCCGCGCGGTGATCAGGTATCCCGTGGCGACCAAACTCACGATCAAGAGCACGGGAACCATCCACCATCGAAACCAAGACCGCTTCTTCATTCCCGCCAACCCTACCCTAGCACGACGCAAAAAGCCCCCGGCGACGTTCGCCGGGGGCTCAAGGTTTACGGGATCAATCCTCGTCTTTTACTCGGATCGCACTAAGCGTCGACCCGCTGAGCGAGCCTTTAACCTCGACTTTCGACCCTACGCCGATCGCGGCCATGAAGGTGGCCTTGTCGACGAAGTTGTTTCCGAGGCGGAACTGTGTGTTGGCCCGGAAGGTCACATCGATCGATTCGCCGCCCTGGAGACTGACATTCTCCCAAACCTGCACTCGAAGCGTGAATCCGCTCCCGCCCATCGCCGTGATGGGACCGGTCAGTTCGGCTTCATTGGCGTCGTTCTCATTTTCGAGTTTCAGCTTGAGCGCGTTGAAAACACCACCGGTCGTCGCAGTACCCTCTGCTTCTACCGAGTTCGAAGTGGCGAGCGCCGCAAAGAACTCAGCCTTCGTAAGCGTAACGCCGGTGTTCGACAGGAAGCGCGTAGAGGCCGTCGTCTTGACACGGTAGGTCGACTGCGAGGGCGTAAAGCCGAAGGCCCGTTTGATCAGAACGTCAAACCCGCCGCCCGTGGGATCCAGGTTCGAAGTCGTTCCCTTGATTTTATGGGGATCTTCGCTCGTGTTGTCGTCCTCGATCTTGATCGAAGTTGCGAGGAGCACACCCGCGACGAATGCGCCCGAGACTTCTACCTTGAGGTTGTTCGCAAGTTGAGGATTGGTCGCTCCGCTGCGATTGAAGATTCGCGTGGCCGAATCCGTTCGCACATTAAAATGGCGTCCATTGCCTCGGATGAGAGTGAAGTTGAAGTTCGGGGCCGTCCCGGACATGGCACTCACTCGACCACCGAAGTCATCGTCGACGTGTCGGTCCTTGTCGTCTAAGCCCGTACCGTTATGGCGCTTGAGAAATGCGTTTACGCGGCCATTGGCTTGCAGAATCCAGGTCGCCAAATCGAAGTCAACGACGATGTTGACCTTACCGGCCACAACCAGGCCGGGCGCATTCATGACGAGAAGAGACTTGCCCGCTTCCGGGGAATTGAACTTGTCGTCGAACTGTTTAACCTGGCCTGTGGTCGAGCCCTTCGGGAAGAGCGTGGCATCCTTGGCGAGCGTGACGTTGACCTGCTTGTAGGTTCCAGCGGGAATCGAAGCGGCGTCGAGGAATGAGAACTTGGGACCGGTGGCGTCGCGAAGGGACTTCAAGTCCACATCGCGTCCGGCGGCATCCTCAAAAACGGTGAACTTCTGGGCGTCGCCAACAAGCTCGAGTTTGAAGAGCTTAACCCAAACGTGGTCGAAATCATCGTTGATGCTGTCTGTCGCAAATGCGGATACCTGGGCGCCTCCGGCACCGACGCCGGCAGAGGAGCCTCCACCGCCGCATCCGATCAGAGCGAGCATCAGGAGCAGGACGGCGAAAGCGATGGCTAGCTGTTTATTCATAAGTTTCTCCTTGCTAATGGCCTTTTACGATCATAGGAGAACTGCAGCCTATCACTTGATACATGAGATTCCGATGAGAGCAACGGTCCCAGGACCTGAAAGCTTCCTGAAGAGTTTCGGGAACACTGAGCCAACCGAAACGCTTTGACGTAATACTTTGATGAAGATGTTTATGATTGGCCTTGCTTTCGCCACTCTAGCCGTGGCGAGTTTCGCTGCACCGGCTCCCGCCGCCCAGAAAAAGTCCATCGTGATCGCCGGAGGATGCTTCTGGTGTGTTGAAGCGATCTATGAGGACCTCAAAGGAGTCCTCGATGTCGAATCCGGCTATACCGGCGGAAGCGTCAAGAACCCGACTTATGAGCAAGTCACCTCCGGCACGACCGGTCACGCCGAGGCCGTGAAGATCACCTACGACGCGAACATTATCTCAAGCCGTGACCTCCTGCGGATTTTCTTCACGACCCACGACCCGACGACTCTGAACGCCCAAGGCCCCGATACCGGCACCCAATACCGCTCGGCGATCTTCTACGCAAACGAAGATGAGAAGAAAGTTGCTCAGGAGATCATCAAGCAGGTTGTGGATGAGAAGCTCTACCGGAATCCGGTCGTCACCACCCTCGAACCTCTGAAGGACTATTACAAGGCCGAGGCCTACCATCAGGACTATTTCAAGAATTACGAGAAAGCGACACCTGCTCAGCGCGCCGGCATGAACGCTCGCTATTGCGCCGCCGTTATCGAGCCCAAAATTCGGAAGTTCCGCGAGAAGTACGCCGCCAAGCTACGCAAGGGCGGAGAGTAATCCCATTGGAGCCGGTGTTCTTCGAGTTGCAAGCCGAGTTCCGGTCGTGGCTCCTAGAACACCACGCTTCCGAGAAGGAGCTGCTCGTCGGCTTGTACAAGACTAAATCGAAGAAGGTCGGCATTGCCTATAAAGAGGCCGTCGACCAAGCTCTTTGCTTTGGCTGGATTGATGGCGTCACCCGCAGTTTGGGCGAAGAATCGTACGCGATCCGATTTACTCCCCGCCGAAAGCGGAGCATCTGGAGTCAAGTCAATATCCGACGAATGGAGGAGCTCCGCCAAATGGGAGTCCTTCACGAGTCTGGCATCCGTGAGTTCGAGAATCGGGACCCCAAGCAGGTCATGAAGTATTCAAGCGAGAATCGCCCCGAAAAGCTCGACGACGACAGCGAATCGGAGTTCAAGAAGCACCCGGAAGCTTGGGAGTTCTTCTGCGCCCAACCCAAGTCGTATCGCATGGCCGTAATATGGCTCGTCATCAGCGCGAAGCAAGAGGAAACTCGCAAGCGGCGACTCAAGAAGCTTATCGATGCTTCTGCTCGTGGCGAGCGCTGGCAATAGCGAAACATACTTAGCCGATGACCGTCCGCTTAATGCTCACCTGCCTGGCGGACACCTTCTATGGCGAGGTCGGGATAGCCACCGTTCGTGTTCTCGAATCCCTCGGCTATACGGTCGATTTCCCGGAAAAGCAGACGTGCTGCGGTCAGCCTCCTTTCAATGCCGGCGATTGGAAAAGCGCGAGAGAGGTCGCCACTCACTGCTTGAATTGTTTCGAGGGAGAAGGCCCAATTGTCACTCCCAGTGCTTCCTGCGCCGCGATGGTGCGGCACGGTTACGGGGAACTCTTTCCCCATCGGGCATCGTTGCCGCAGTGCTATGAGCTTTCCAAATTCCTCTGGGATGTCGCCGAAATTCGCTCTTGGCCGCGTGTAGGTCTGCCAAAAGTCGCCCTCCACACGGCCTGCCACGGGCGAATGCTGGGCTTGGGAAGCCGAACCAGGGATCTCCTAGGAATCGTTTCCGGTTTGGAGGTCGTCGAGTTCGAGAATTCCGAGCAGTGTTGCGGCTTTGGCGGCGCGTTCTCCGTGAGCCACGGAGCCATTTCAGCCGGAATCGGCCGTGAAAAATTGCGCACAGCCCCAACGGGATTGCCGGTCGTCAGCACCGACATGGGTTGCCTTATGCACCTCCGCGGGCTCGCATCTAGAGAGGGAACGTCGTTCGAATCCTTGCATCTGGCCCAACTTCTAGCCAAAGGCGTGGCATAGGCTTCCAGCCAATGTGTCCCCCAGGCTTCCAGCCTGGTTTCAAAATCCCACACGAAGAGAAATCTCCGCCGGGCAAGATGCCCGCGGGACACATGGGCTGGAAGCCCATGCCACGGTGTCCTAGAAAACAGCGGCAGGAATCCACCAGAACTACGGTGGCATACTCTTACCGTGCTCGCCGCGGAGAATCTGGGGAAGCGATTTGGTTCGCGGTGGCTTTTTCGTGGCATCTCATTTCGGGTCGAACCCCAGCAATGCCTCGTTATCGCCGGCCATAACGGCAGCGGAAAATCCACTCTCGTTAAGGCGCTTGCCGGCTTAATCCCTCCCAGCGAAGGAAAGGCAAAGATCGAAGGGGATCCGCGCAAGACGCTTGGCTACATGGCCCTTGAGCTGCATCCCTACGCCAATCTCACGCCCCTGGAGCATCTTCAACTCTTTGCCCGGATGCGAGGCCTGAACCCCGCCGGTAGTGAAGAGTTGCTCGACTTCGTCGGATTGCTTTCTCTCCTCAAAGGCAACGTCACCGCGGGGCAGATGTCGAGCGGCATGAAGGCCCGACTCAAACTCGCCCTCGCCATTCAAGCCGAACCGGCCGTGTTGATCCTGGATGAGCCTGGCTCGGCTCTTGATCAAAACGGGCTTGAGATTCTTCGCAAAGTGCGCGATGCCCAACTGAAAAGGGGATCCATCATCGTGGCCACGAACGACGCCGACGAAAGGAGGTGGGCCACGCATGAACTCCGGTTGGGCGAGTGAAATCGGGGCGGTTTTCCGCAAGGAGTGGCTGTCCGAACAGCGATCCCACAGCGGATTCCTGACGGCTCTGCTCAGCAGTATCCTCACCGTCGCCGCCATCGCGTTCGGTACCTTCACGACGCAGCTGGAAGGCACCCTCGCCGCCGGCCTATTCTGGGTCGCCCTCAGTTTCTCGGCGACCGCGGCTCTGCCGCGCAACTTCCTCAGCGAAGAGGAAGCAGCGACCGCTGATCTCCTTCGCTTGTACGCGCGTCCCCACGCCGTCTTCTGGGGCAAAGCCATCTTCAACTTCGTACAGATGCTGCTGACATCGACCATTCTTACTGTTCTCTTCGTGGCGCTGATGAAATTGAAGATCGAATCGCCCACTTTGATGATTTTTAGCGTCGTCGGTGGCGCGGCGGCATTGGCGGGAACGGTAACCTTTTGCGCAGCTTTGGTTGCGCAAGGATCGAACCGTTCGACTCTCGTAGGGGTCATATCCCTGCCCGTTCTCGTCCCCCTGATCCTCATCGGCATCGCGGCCGTCCAAGCCGCCTTTGGCGACGGGCCCATCAACAAAGGGGTGACCGCATGTGCCGGGCTGTGGCTCTATGCCGCCGCTGGTTTTTCGATCGCGCCGACCCTGTTCGCCGCGGTTTGGAGGCAATCATGATCCGCTGGATTATTCTCGTTGGAGTCTTCGTCCTCACCGTCGCGTCATTCGCGGTGGGACCGGCGAAGGGCTTTCTTCGGCCAGATCTTTTCCGTATCATCTTCTTTCATCTGCCGTGCGCTTTCATCGCGACGATCTACTTTTTCATCGGCGCTTATCACAGCATCAAGGCGCTCCGGTCGCGAGATCGCGAGCAGCTAGAGCATGATGTTCGAGCCGTGACCGGAATGGAAATGGCGATGTTGATGGCCGTGCTTACGATGGTCACGGGAATCCTGTTCTCGAGGGTGCAGTGGGACGGTTGGTGGGTCTGGGACCCGCGCCAAACCTCCTTCTTGCTCGTTCTACTGATCTACGGCGCATACTTCGCCCTTAGAGCAGCTTTCTCCGACGAGCAGCAGCGCGCGAAAGTCTCCGCGGCCTATTCCGTGCTGAGCCTGCTCCCCGGCATGTTCCTCATCTTTGTTTTGCCTCGGCTCATGACCAGCCTTCATCCGAACGAAACCATTCAAACGGGTGGCTTCGATAGAGTGTATTGGCTCATCATTTTGCCCCTCTTCGTTCTTCTCATGATCACCTGTGTGATCCTGCACCGCCTGGCCATTAAGGCCGGACTCATGGAGTTAAAAATTCGCGATGGACAACTGGAAATACGTGTCGATGGTTCCGCCCCTACTGGTGTGGTGCGGCCTGTTTCTCTACATGCGACGGATCGAAGCGAAAATGAAGCAGGTTGAAGATCGTCTCAACGATCGATAACATGAACCGCTGGTCGATTCGCATGCGCGGCGGATTGGATGTTCGTCGGCCCGATGGCTCGGAAGTCTCTTTTCCGACGCGAAAGGCGGGTGCCCTCTTGGCCGTGCTCGCACTGAAGCAGGGCCATGCGGTGCCGCGTACGGATCTGGGTGAAATTCTGTGGCCGAATTCGCCGCCCGATGCCCAACTCGTCAGTTTGCGTCAAGCTCTGCGGCACCTGCAGATCAGCCTGGGCGAAACCACGCCCGTGCTCGCCCGACGAGATTCCTGCCGGGTAGAGACTTTACAGATCGAGTGCCCCGATCTCGGCGACCAGACCGGCATTCTCCTTCCGGAGATGACCGAGACATGGTTCGAGGACATCCGCCGGGCTGAAGGCGTCGTCGAGCCGCATGCCGCCGCCGACTCTTCCCTTGCCGGAGCATTCCACCGCCAGCAAAAGGCCGCTCTTGGGCTCATGGACGCCCTCGAGTGGACGGCAGTGACGCGCCCCCGAGAATGCCTACGAATCGCCCGCTCCAGTCTGGAACTTATCGAATCGGCTCCGCCTCACCGAATGGGACCCGTCCTCGATGCGGCTTTGGGCGCGACGAAGTCCGATGATCCACTTTTCGCATGGGGCATCGTGCTGCGTGGCATCATGAACCTGCTGGGGGGCAATGTGGAAGCCGCCATTGGGCAATTGGAAGAGGCGCGGGACCAGGCGGTCCTGCACCGTGATCGCGGTCTATTCGTGCTGTCCTCCTTCTATCTCACCGCCACCCAGATCAGCAGCGGCGACCACGCCGCCGCCCTCACGACCATTCAGGGTGCCAAACGGCTTCGCTTGGAGAACGTCGATCACTACGCGGCCGTCCGTCTGCGCCATGGCATGGGCCTTGCCCTCGTTCACGATGGGCAGTTCAAAGCCGGACTACGAGAACTTTGGATCGCTCGCAATGAGAGCGAAGAGCGAACGGCTCCTTATGAGCGCGCCTACGTAACCGCTAACCTGGCCCTGTTCGAAGCAACCGTTGGGAATCCCGCCAAGGCCCGGCTGCTGATCGGTGATCTCAAAACCCTTCCCGCCGGCGACGCAGCTCGATTTGAGTTGACTAGCCTAACCGCTCAAATGTATCTCGAATTTTTGGAGGGCAATCGGGAATCCTGTCAGCTACACGCCCGGCGAGTCATCGACTCAGCGACTTCCTGGCATACGACGGGCTGCGACATCTATGCTTATGAGACATTGGCTGTCCAAGCTCACCGTGCAAAGCGGTCCAGCGACTCCAACCGATACCTCGCCTCTGCGGCCGCTCTGCGCCGGGCGGCGAACTATGGGATGACGAACTGGGACCGACACCGGCTTGGAACTCTGGCCAGCAAGTTAGGCTGAAATCGACTCGCGAATCTTCTCCAGCAATCCCATATCGATGGCCTTCTGCGCGGCAAGCAGAGCATTCTTGATCGCCTTCGCGTTGCTGCGGCCGTGGCAAATGAAGGTCAAATGATTGAGCCCCAGAAGCGGAGACCCCCCGTATTCAGCGTAGTCCATTTTCTTGCGGATGGGAGCGAAGAGCTTGCGCATCGGCAGATAAGGCAGTTGGGCTAGCTTTCCGCTCGGGAGTTGATCTCGAATCATGCGCATCATGACCTCGCCTACACCCTCCGCGGTCTTCAAGACGATATTGCCGACGAACGCATCGCAGACCACGATGTCGATCGCTTCGTCGAACATCTGCTTGCCCTCGATGTTGCCCGCAAACCACTCGTACTTGGAGAGAATGTTATAGGCGTTCTTGGCGAATTGATTGCCCTTCCCTTCTTCCTCGCCCATATTCAGAAGGTGAACTTTCGGGTTCGGGCGATCCATAACCGCCTGGGCGTAGGCCCGACCCATGATGGCAAACTCCACGAGCTGCTCGGGATCGATGTCCGGGCTGGCCCCGGCATCGAGGAGAACGAATCGGCCGTGATAGTTCGGAAACTCGTTGGCGATCGCGGGCCGCTGGAATCCGGGCATCTGTCGCCAACTTAGGAGCGAGGCCGCCGTACAGGCTCCGGTGTTGCCCGCGCTAATGAAAACGTCGGCTTGGCCGTTCTTGACAAGATCGACAGCTACGGAAATCGAGCTGTTCTTCTTCTTTCGGATCGCCTCGATTGGCTTCTCGTGCATCTCGATGACTTCGGATGCAGGATGAATCTGGATATTCGTCGGGCAGGGCTTCGGAAGAAACTCGTCGATACGGGCGGGGTCCCCCACGAGCAGAATCTCATGGTGAAGCAGGGGAGCGGCTTCGAGCGCGCCGAGAACAATCTCCCGCGGCGCATGATCACCGCCCATCGCGTCGAGGGCAATCTTTACCATGTGATTTGAGAATCGTCCATTAACCGCCATCCTCGCCCGGTAGCTTCAATCCCGCCAGGCCGCGGAATTCGGCCCGGCCCTCGGGTTGAGGCTTCACGATCTCTTCCACTATGGGGGCCGTGCACTCCTCCGCGCAGTAAACCTGCAAGGGCATGGCGATGAGGAGATCCTGGCGGAGCAATGCTTCGACCATTAAGTTGTTCTCGTCAAAGAGCGGGTAGGGCTCGTCATCCTTCACCTTCGCCATGTCCTGGGCGCCAAGGCTGCTGGGCGTTCCTTCGACGGGGAACTGCTCATCGAGTTCGAATGCGATGTCCACCTCGACGGGCTTGCCGCAACGTGAGCACTCGATCACCGCGCGGGTCGCAAACTGGCCGGTAAGTAGCAGCAAATTGCCCGTACTCACCGCTTCGAGATAGCCTTCGAGCGGTGCGACGAGGTCGATATCCTCTTCCGTCTCCATTTCCGTGGAAATCTCCACGGTGATCGTTCGACCCGGATGCTGGAGCACATCATTCAGGTCGAGCAAGTCGTCCCGCTTCATGGGAGGTTGAGTCTACCAGCGACCTTGATTTAAGTGCGATTTGGATTGAAACACATCAATCCGAATATGCTGTACACGTAAGGAGAATACTATGAGAGGATTTTTAGTCTCACTCATCGCCGTTTCGGCGATTATCGCCGCTATGGGTTGTGGCAAAAAAGAGGACACCACGACCATCACCCCGCCGTCGACCACGACAACGGGCGGAACGCCAACCACAACAACATCCGCGATGGCGGACTTCTCGACTGACGAGAAAGCAGCCGCAACCGTGCAGGGCCTGCTGACCACGGATGCAAGCATGGCCGGAACGAACGTGAGAGTGGAAGCAAAGGACAAGATGATCCACATCATGGGCGACGTGAAGAGCAACGACCAAAAGCGAAAGATCGATGAGATCACCAAATCGCTCGAGGCGCCTGCTCAGGCCGCGGGCTACAAGTTCATGAACATGGCGATCGTGAAGGGTTAAAGGAGAATATCGATGCCATACAAAGTAAACGGAATGGATGTCAGCCTCGCCGAACCGGTTCTGACCGACGGCACCACCTTCGTCCCCCTCGCCGACCTCGCGAATGCGCTGGGCGGGTATGCGGATTGGAATCATGAGGCGAAAACCGCCCGCATCGAAATCGGCGAAAAGATCGGTTTCATCCACAACGACAACGAGATCGCCGAAATCGGCGGTGAGCAAGTCGACCTGCAGGCAAAGCCGTACATCGAGGATGGCGTGCTCTGGGCTCCCGTCCGCGTCTTCCGAGACGGCTTCGGCATCGCCCTGAACGCCAGTGGTTCGGCGATCGAGCTGACTCGGTAGCTCTTTCCTGAGCCGACTCCCCCTCCCCAACGGTTCCCCCGCGCACAGGCATCGCAGGGGAACCAGGACATAACTTCAAATTCGTCACTTCGAAGAGCTCTCTCCGAAGGTGTCAATCGCGCCTATGTCCTGGTTCCCTTGCGAGATGTTTGTGCTCGCGGGGGAACCGTTGGGGAGGGGGTTTCCCCGGAAGTAGGAACCTACTCCTTCCGAAGCAAAACCAACAGAAACGGCGCGCCAATAATGGCCGTCACAATCCCGACTTGCAGCTCGGTGTTCGGAATCAGCGACTGCGCCAACACATCGGCCAGCGACAGCAACGCTCCCCCGATCAGCCCCGACGCGATGAGCGAAGCCCGCCAATCGACGCCTACGAACTTTCGCGCGAGGTGCGGAGCTACCAAACCTAAGAAGCCCACGATCCCAACGATTCCGACCGTCACCGAAACCAACAATGTCGCCCCAATCATCACGGTCATGGTGAGCCGTTCAGTCCGGATACCCGCTCGACGCGCAACATCGGCCCCCATCGCGAGCACATTCAGCTTCTTCGCCTGCGAGATCAAGAGCGTGCCACCGATCAAGAGCGTGATGAAAAGGATCAGGACACGATCCCAGAACATCGGGCTGATGGAACCCATCAGCCAGTTCAGGACCATCCGAGTGTCTTCACCCGCCGAGAAAAGCACCAGGCTCATCAGCGACGAGAAAAGCGCCCCGATCATGACGCCGGAGATTAGCAACCTCTCTGCCTGGATCGTGCCCCGACGGCGCGCAAGCGCGACGACAAGGAATAGAGCGAAGACGCCGCCGACGAAAGAGGCTGCCACCCGGCCGAGATAGTGGAAGAGTTCTCCCCAGCCCAGAACGAAAGCCAAAGCTCCGCCGACCGCGGCGCCCGAAGACACTCCGGCGACATAGGGATCGGCTAACGGATTCTTAAAGAGCGACTGCAAAGCCGAACCGGCCAAGCCCAAGCAGCACCCCACCAGCATCGCCGCCGTCGCCCGCGGCAGGCGGAAATCCATGATGACGGGGTCATACTCCCTTCCGAAAAGGGCGATGAAGAGTTCTTTGGGAGTGTATGCGACCGAGCCGATGGCCAGGTGCACCAAGAAAGCGAGGACGAAGACCAACACCAACCCCACCCATACCGCCCGACTCGAACTCACTAGGTTCGGTTATACTCTCCCCGTGGGCATGCTCACACTTTCCTCCCACGCGTCTATCGCGCGACCCTCTCCGACCCTTGCCATCACGGCGAAGGCGAAAGCATTGTTGGCGGCTGGTGCCGACGTCATCCAGTTCGGGGCTGGCGAACCTGATTTCAACACTCCTGAGGTCATCTGCGACGCCGCTAAAGCCGCGATGGATGCCGGGTTCACGAAATACACCGTCACGACGGGTATCGCCGAGCTCAAAGAAGCCGTCTCTGCGAAGTTTGCCAGTGAGAACGGACTGAGTTACGCTCCCGATCAAATCGTGGTCACGTGCGGCGCGAAGCAAGCCCTTTTCAACACCCTCTGGGTTCTCATCGATCCGGGCGACGAAGTCATTTTGATCGGTCCGTATTGGATGACCTACGCCGATCAAGTTCGCTTGGCCGGCGGCGTGCCCGTCGTGGTCCACACGAGCCCCGAAGAAGATTTCATTCCGTCGTACGAAGCCCTCAAGCAGGCGGTCACGGGCAAGACGAAGGCGATCATGATCAACTCGCCGTGCAACCCCACCGGGGCCGTCCTTCCCCGTCAAACATTGAAGGAAATCGCGCAGCTTGCCTTGCGCCACGATTTTTGGATCCTGGCCGATGAGATTTACGAGAAACTGATTTACGAAGGTGAACACCATTCGATCGGCGCGCTCGGCAGCGAAGTTTTGGCTCGCACAATCACGATCGGTGGCTGCAGCAAATCTTTCGCCATGACCGGATGGCGGATCGGTTATCTAGGTGCTCCGAAAGAGATCGTCAAGGCGATTGGTGCCTTCCAAGATCAGGTGACCAGCAACCCGACTAGCTTCGCCCAGATTGGGGCCGTAGCCGCCTTGAGAATGGACCCGGCAACGGTAGAAGCCATGCGCCAAGAGTTCGACACGAGACGCAAGCTGGGACACGCCGAGCTTGCGAAGATTCCGGGCTTGCGAACGCCCATGCCGAAAGGCGCCTTTTACTTCTTCACGGATGTCTCCGCGTATCTGGGCGGTCGAATCAAGACGGATCACGAATTGGCCGAGTTCTTGCTGGAAGAAGTCCACGTGGCCGCTATTCCAGGAACGGTTTTCGAAGGTCCCGGTTCTCTTCGAATCAGCTACACTGCATCGCAGGAGAATATCCGCCGCGGTATTCAACGCATTGGGGAGGCCCTCGCCCGCCTTTGATTCCGAAATCGATCCCCCTGAAGAACGAGACTCTATTCCAGCTGGCGATGAGACATCGATCGGCATCGGAAACCCATGAGCTCGACAGCTATGAGCGCCTAGAATTTTTCGGGGACTCTGTCTTGGGCTTGATCGTCGCCCAGTATCTCTTCGAGCATCACACCGATTGGGATCAGGGCATGCTCAGTAAGGCAAAGTCCAGTGTCGTGCAGGAGGGTCCTTTGGCCGAAACGGCCTCGCGGCTCGGACTAGACGCCTACCTGCAACTCAGCCCCGGCGAAGAATCCACCGGCGGTCGGCAGCGGCCTTCTATCTTGGCCGACGTCTTGGAAGCTATCTTCGGAGCGATCTACCTCGAAAGCGGCCTGGAAGCCGCCCGCTGGTTCGTCCTCGAGCAACTCGACCCCTACCTTCAGATGGTCAGCTCAGGCAACGTCAATCAGAACGACTACAAATCCCGCCTACAAGAAATCGTCCAGTCAAAATGGCGCGCAACTCCGACCTATCGGATCATCGGCGAATCCGGCGTCGCTCACAATCGACGCTTCCATGTGGAAGTAGCATTCGACGGCGAGATCATGGGCACGGGCGAGGGTCGCAGCAAGAAGGAAGCCGAGCAGTCCGCCGCCCAGGATGCTCTGGATATCATCGAAAGCCACTTCCGTGGCCGTGACGCCCTTCTGGATCACTAATTCTGGAGTGCGCGACCCACGGTCGCCGCTTTAAAATGGGGCATCGGAGTTTCTCCAGCAGCTATGCCCCTTCCTCTTCTTCCTCGACAAGAGCGACTTTGCCCAAACTACACCGCGCCATTTTAAAGCGCGGCCATGGGCCGACGCAGTCCAAATGGGGGCGCGGGGTACCCTCTTGACTCCCCATGAGCAACAGTGTCACCCTCTCGCGCGACTCGAATCAGGCCCTCGGCATAGGACAATTCGCAATCGACTTCATGAGCGGAAGCCTCGGACCGGGACCCTGTGCCGCCGTTATCGAGCGAGTGAGGATGTTC
>JBKJIP010000026.1:0-10909 GCA_046598515.1 Fimbriimonadaceae bacterium
GAGAAGCGAGACCCCGCCGGAGACGCCAAAAGCTGGCTGGCGCACCAAGCTTTCGGGCTTTCAGATTTTCCTTGTTCTGTTTGTCTCCGTCTATGCTTTCGCGACATGGTTCTTAACAGTTTCGTCGGCCGCCGCTTACGGCCCGGTTCGTTTCTCTGACTTGACCCCCTTCATGGTGATGGCGGCGGCGTTTGGAATCTTGACGGGCGCACAGCGCCGCCCTTGGCTGATGGCGGTCATGCCCCTCACGGCAATCGCCATGAGCATCGTCGCCCTCGTGTTCACCGCCCTCAGCCACTCGTTCTTGAGGCCACTGGGCAGTGTGGTAGAGGATGTTTTCGCGAGTTTAATCGTGCAGATAGCCCTCCTCGCCGCGGGGTATGGGCTGGCCCGCTTGGTCGTCGCGTTGCAGACCAAGCCCTCCGAGCGCTCATTTACGGGACAGGGGGGCTAGGCTTCCCTGTCTCGAAATCAGAATGCGTCTCATCTCAACAATTGTGCTCTTGAAGTCCTCATATCCCTTTCGCGAGAACTCCTTCGGACAGGCGTCAATCGCCCTCTGAGCGTAGCCTACAGCGATGTCTAGATCGCTCACCTTTCGGGTGCGGACGCCGCGTGCAGCGTAAAGTTGTGCGAAGAAGCCCTCGTCCCAGGGTCGCCACTGTTCAGTCTTCCGCACCCTGTTGCCAGCCTCTATCAACATGTTCTCAAACTTCTCCCCCTTCTGCGGAAGCTGCACTGTCTTCTTGAGCTTCGGATCCCATTGCGGCCGCTCGTCCCACAGTTCGGCGACACCGGCGGCAAATGCCACTCGATCATTTGGATTTACCTTCAGCAACTTTACGGCGATGTCTCCGAACAAGTGGCGATCCTGATCGCCGGCAAGAGCGCGATATCCCTGACGAACGAACAAACGAGATCGCGGATTTCCGCGAAAGATGTGCCAGCCGTGCCTCACATTGGTCCACATCGACTGGAAGGTCTCAGATCGGGCCGCCTCGTTATCCTGCTCCTTCATGATGCCAAAGCACAGAGTTAGCTTAAACAACTTTTCCGGATTCTGGCAATCTTCAAACCATGCACGGTAAGCCGAGGTCACCCGTGACTTCCATAATCCCGACATATCGAAACCTCGAAAGACGGCATACGAGGCGTACTCCCTCGTGATTGCCTCGAAGGGAACGTCGGATTTTGAGATCCAGTCCGTCGTTACCCAAGCTAGCTGAGCAAACTTTCGGTCGTGGGCACCGCCGATTACTTCCGGGCGGCGAAACCTTTCCCTCTCAGCAATCTGCGAGCGCTGTCCAAACGCCAGGAGGATGGTGGACAGAGAGAACGTCGCGAAGAAGAAACCGCGCACCGTGGTCGATTAAACCCATATCCGAGATAATCTGGCGGGCAACATGATCACTTATCAAGACTCCCTGGAAGGAGTGAACCCTTCTCAACTCGAAGGGTTCTTCATCGGTTGGCCCAAGCCCCTTTCCGGCAGTCGCTTCTATGACGTCATGTCGGGCAGCCAGAACATCTGGATCGCCCGAGACGGCGAGCAAGTGGTCGGCTTCATCAACGCGGTCGGTGATCGCGCATTCTCCGCATTCATTCCGCTGCTCGAAGTGCGACCGGAATACCGCGGCCGCGGTATCGGAAGAGAGTTGGTGAGGCGAATGATGGAGTCGCTCGCCGACTTCTACTCGATCGACCTCGTGTGCGAGACCGACCTCGTACCATTCTACGAAAAGGTAGGACTCATGCGGCTCACCGCAATGTCAGCACGAAATCGATCCTACACGCCGTAGACCAGCCACAATTGGGCGTGTCCGAAAAAACGGTTTCCGCTTCCCGCGTCGTGATGTCCAAAGTTATGGAGCCGACCGACGCGAACTTTCTTGGCAAGGTGTTCGGGGGCTCTATCCTCTCTCTCCTCGACCTTACGGCCTATGCGGTCAGCGCCCGCTTCGCGGGGAATATTTGCGTCACGGCGAGCATTGATAGGGTGGACTTCCACGAGCCGATCGAAGTCGGCGAGCTGGTAGTGTGCGAGGGCTTCGTTTCCTTCGTCGGTCGTACAAGCGTCGAGGTGACGATCGAGGTCTTCGCAGAGAACATCTACATCGGGGTTCGCCGGCACACGAACACAGCCCGGGTCACGATGGTCTCGATCACGGATGGCAAGCCGAGTCCCGTCCCCCGGCTGATCTGCGAGACCCGGGAAGACAAACTGCGATTCTTGGAGGGCAAACTCCGGCGGGAGTTGCGCGGCAAGCAGCGGGAAGAGTTTGATCGGGTCAAAGCGGAGCTTCAGGCTCTCGACGCTGAAGACCTCGATGCACGCATCGCTTGATAAACAGAAAAGCCGCGCAGAGCGCGGCTTCTGAATCCTCCAACCAAATTTTGTTACTTCAGCCGATCAGCCGTGGCGCGGCGGATCATAGCGTCCGCGATTTCGTCGCCCGTCGGATTATAGGCACCGGACTCGATCTTCGCCTTGAGCTCGGCGACGCGATCCTCTCGGACCGGCATGTCGTGCACCTGCTGAACGACTTCCTTGACGAGAGCGGCATCTTCCGGACGAGGGTAGCTCTCCAGCGGGAGATCCATGTCTTGAATCTCTTGCGCCAGCATTTCGCGAACCATCTTTACTTGTGAGTCTGAAATCTGCATGTTGTTCTCGTCCTTGAGGAAGTTTCCCCTATGGAGGCCCTACATTGCAAGACGTGTGCCATGAATCGTTTGTTTCGTTACTCGACCTTTATTCCCGGCAGTTTTGCTTTGCACGGCGGCTTGGTTGAGTTCCGGGTTAAACTGCGCTCCGAGAGGCTATGTCAAACCAGATTTCCCGTCGCGATATTCTCAAAGGGTCGGCCGCGGCCGCTTTGGGACTCACCGTCGTTACTTCCCAGGCTCAGCAAGGGAAGAAAACCAACTCCGACTACATCCGCTTCGGCATCATTGGTGTCGGCGGCAAGGGCTGGAGCGGCATGGATGCCGCCTCGAAAGAAGGCGTCATCGTCGGCATGTGCGACATTGACGCGACGAATCGCGCCAAGGGTCTGACCGAGCACCCGCGCGCCTCGACATTCGGGGACTACCGGATCATGCTCGAGACGATGCACAAGCAGCTCGACGCCGTCGTGATCTCGACCCCTGATCATACGCACGGCCCCGCGACGGCCCTCGCGATGAAGTACGGCCTCCACTGCTATACCGAGAAGCCCATGACCCGCACGGTATGGGAAGCCCGCCAGCTCGCGAAGACGGCCCGCGACAAGAAGATTAAGACGCAGATGGGCAATCAGAGCACCTCGAACGCTTCTCTCCGCAAGATGGCGGCCCTGATCAAAAAGGGAACGTTCGGAAAGGTTAAGGCGGTCCACTGTTGGACCGACCGTGCCTCCGGCTGGTGGCCGCAGGGCGTTCCGCGTCCGGAAGCGGGCACGGCACCGAAGCATGTCGATTTCGATTTGTGGCTCGGCTCCAGTCCGGCCCGACCTTATGCACCGGGCTACCATCCCTTCGCCTGGCGCGGATGGTGGGACTTCGGTTGTGGTTCGTTGGGCGATATCGGATGCCATTGCATGAACCTGCCGTTCATGGCCCTTGATCTTCGCGATCCGATCGCGATTCGCGCGGAAACGAGCGGACATAACAAGGACAGCTTCCCCGCATGGTCGATCGTTCATTACGAATTCGGTGAGCGCAACGGGCGCCCGGCCGTTCCCTTGACGTGGTACGACGGCGGCAAGAAGCCGGAGCAGTCCTTGGCACCGGGCATGGAGTTCAGGGGCAATGGCCTGATCATCGTCTGCGACAACGCCACGATCTTCTGCCAGAACGAATACGGCATGGATTGCGTGCTCGTGGGCGGCGCTCCCGTACCGGAAATCGAGGTTGTCTCCCCCCTCAGCCACATGAACAGCTTCGCGGAAGCCGTCCGTGGCAACGGTCAGGCAACGTCCAACTTCCCCGACTATTCGGGCCCGCTGACGGAGATGGTCGTTCTCGGCAATCTTGCGGTCTGGGCGGCCGATGAGGTGGGAATGGGCCCGCGACTGGAGTGGGATGCTCGAAACATGAAGGTAAAAGGAACGAGCGAGTATGACGTTCTGATCAAGCCCGCCATTCGCGACGGTTTCAACTTCTTCTAGGGAACGGGATCTGGCTACTTACCGCGCGCGGCGCGAAGTAGCCAGATCGTTACCGTAACTTGAACTCCGGCCGGGATGTACGGGCTTAGGCCCTTCCCGCCGTTCACCTGCGGCGGCGTAAGCGTCATCCGGCGTGAGCCGCCGACCCGCATATCTTTCAAGAGGACGTCCCACATATCAGTGCCCTCGGGCTTGGGCTCGACCGTGAACGGCAGGCCTCGCTTCTTCGAGTTGACCAGTTCGCGCCCGGAAGAATCGGCGACGACAAAGTGAATGATCGCGCGCTCTTGCGCGGCGAGCTTCAGGCCGGCACCGATCGTAACCTCTTCCACGACGAGGGGAGGGGCCAACTTCAAGAGATCCCCGGTTCCGAGTTGCTGAGCGGATAGCTTCTCTTCCTTTTTCGCCTCAGCGGGCTTCGTCTCTTCCTTCTTCACTTCCGGCTTAACGTGGGGAGTGGTCTTCGTCTCTTCCTTTTGGACCTCGGGTTTCTTCGGATCGACCTTGACTTCTTCCTTCTTCACTTCAGGCTTTACCGGAGGAGTGGTCTTGGTCTCTTCTTTTTTGACCTCAGGCTTCTTCGGGTCAACCTTGACTTCTTCCTTCTTCACTTCCGGCTTTACCGGAGGAGTGGTCTTGCTCTCTTCCTTCTTGAGCTCGGGCTTTTTCGGATCGACTTTGACCTCATCCTTCTTCACTTCAGGCTTGACGGGAGGAGTGGTCTTCGTCTCATCTTTCTTGACCTCAGGCTTCTTCGGGTCAACCTTGACCTCTTCCTTCTTCACTTCCGGCTTGGCCGGAGGATTGGTCTCTTCTTTCTTGGCCGGCACCGTGGTGACGGGCGGCTTTTTATCATCGGCCTTGGAAGTCTTCGGATTTGAATTGCCCAGCGGCGGCTCCATCGAGACGGCCGTGGCCGTCTTTCCTGCCTTGGGGTCGATCTTCGGGGCTTTGGGCGCGACAATGGGCGCCGTCAAAAACGGAATCAAGGCGGCGAAGGCGATGAGCTGGTCCTTCAGCATTACCAGGATTATGGACGTAACCGGTCGTGGCCGGGCGTCAGGAATCTCGAGGCGTCCAAGGTTTCGGGGACAGCCCGTGCTCTAGAAAACTCAGTAATCTTGAAGCATGAAGACACTTGTCGGAATCGACCTTGCCGGTTATTGGCGCAAAGCGCTTCCCTTGCTGAAGGGCATCGGTTTTGAGAGCAATCAGCCCGTCTTCCTCAATGCCGTGGAATCCGTCCTTCCAGATGGAGGTTTTGTGACTCTACCGGACACCCATCCGATCCAGCAGATGCTCCAGGAGAACGAAGCCGAAGGTAGAAAGCAGGGCGAGGAGGCCGTCGCGGCATTTGGCAGCGGCGAAGTGGCCGTCGAATATGGCGATGCGACCGCAAAGCTGCTCCACTTCGCTGATCGTGGTGAAATTGACCTCGTTCTCGTGGGCTCCGAGCAGAAGGGAACCCTAGGCAGCCTCTTCTTTGGCAGTGTCGCCCAAGGGTTGCTAACCGGGTCGAAGTGCTCCGTCCTCTTTGGCAAAATGGCTCCCGACCAGGGTCCTCTGACCGCCGTCTTCGCCACCGATCACTCGGATTACGCGAATCGCGCCTTGGATTGGCTGATCGCACACAAACCAACGGGAATCGACAAACTCATCATCATGACGGCGGCCACAGTGAACCCCCTCGTCGGCGACCACTTGGTTCAGCATGTTGAAAACCTGGATGCGAAGATCATCGACGTGATCTTAAAGAGCATCCAAGATCAGAGCGAAAGCGTTGCCACAAGGTTCCGCGAGATTGGAATCGAAACGGTAACCGAAGTTCGGGAAAAGCATCCCTCGCACGCCATCGATGATGCGATGAAGGAGCATCAAGCCGATCTTCTGATTATCGGTGCCCAAGGTCATGGGTTCATCGACCGCCTACGTATCGGAAGCACCTCCTTTGAGAAGGTCGTCAACTCGCCGCATAACGTTTTGGTGATTCGCCCCGACTAGCGGCAAAATGATCCCCCGTTCTGCAAATTGCGAATGATTTGCGGGTGGTTTCGGTATAGACTATCGCTATGAAGCGGTTGCTCCTGACTAGTCTTTTCTGCCTCGCGCTGAGCGTTACATTCGCTCAGCAGGGCCTCGACCCCAAGAAGATTCTGATTGACGCCAATCAGTATCGAAGCCAGCTCATCATGGACGCCCGCAACTCGGGCCAAGCCGTCAACAACAAGGAATTGACCGAGAAGTATCTCGCCAAACTCAACGAGTCCCTAAAAGGCGTAGATTCGGCCAAGATCGAGGCTAAGGATGCTCTGGATTGGGCGGGCGTCTATCAAGCCGCCGGCAAGCATCAAGTGGCTTGCGATCTGGCCAAGAAGTATCTCGACCAGACCGGCGATGCAAAGCTCACGGATCAGCAGCGCTTCAATGCGATGAGCCTTATGGCTCGCTCGTGTAACGAGCTCGGCGAAGCCGACATGCTAGCCATGACGCTCAACGACATCCCGGTTCCGGATGCCATGGCTTCATCGAACCTCGTGATGATGTCCACCAACGTCTATCTCGACACGATTTTTGAGAAGAAGGGTGTCGATGCCGCTCTCAGCACGCTTGAGGCGATCGAGAAGAAGGTCGTCCTGGAAGATCCGAAGGACTATGCCAAGCGCATGCTGCCGATGCGAAAGCGACAGCAGGAAGCCAATACGGCCGCTCCTCAGAAGACAGACGACGAGCTTCTCGCCGACCTAGAGAAGACGGGCAAGCAGATGAACGATTCCGTTCCCCTGAACTTCGCCACGAAGAAGGCGGAACTGCTCACTGAAGCTGGCAAGAAGAAAGAAGCCGTCGAAGTTCTTGGCGCTGCCATCAAGACGTTCCCGGCCGATAGCCCGGTCACCCGCACGCCCCGTATGAAGCTCACTCAGATGACGCTCGTCGGCACCGGCGCGCCGGACCTGAAGTTCGAAAAGGGCATTAACGGAGCCTCCTGGCCCGGCGTTGCCGGTCTCAAGGGCAAGGTCGTTATCCTCGACTTCTTCGCTCACTGGTGTGGCCCGTGCATCGCCTCATTCCCCGATATGAAGGCAATGTATGCGGATCTTCACGATAAGGGTCTGGAGATCTATCACGTCACGAAGTACTACGGCTACTACGGCCAAGACCGAGGCATCAGCAAGGAAGTCGAGTTCGAGAAGATGGGCGAGTTCGTGAAGAAGCACGATCTTCCCTGGCCGGTGATCTACGCCGACCCTTCGTTCGGTGACGCCTACGGCGTGTGGGGCATTCCGCACTGCGCCGTCGTCGATAAGCAAGGCGTGGTCCACAAGATCAAGGTCGGCTACAGCCCCGATAGCTTTGCGACGTTCCGCAAGGAAATCGAAGCTCTGGTTGGCGCCAACTAGGTCCAAAGCCAAGGGAGTGCGAGGATGCAACGTGCCTCGCAGCGAGTAGAAACAAACTCTGATTCAAACAGGATAGAGCCCTCTCAAATCGGGAGGGCTTTATCTGTTTGGCTCCGAAACTTCACTCTTTGGCGATCCCTTTAACCGCAGAAGAGGGGACACAGAAGGGTCACAGAGGATGTATCCCCTTTGCGTCTTTGCGCCTTTGCGTGAGGATACTTCTCGGTGAGCGTGAGGCTGTCGCCGCGACACGATCCTTCGCGGCCTACATTTGAATCCTTCCTCAGCCCATCGCCAGATTCCAGGAATCTTGCGATTTGTCGGCGAGTTCGTCGATTCGCGCGTCCGCCTGTCGAAGCCGAACGGCCAACACTCGCGCGAGATTGGCGAGAATGAGGAAGCCCCAATCTCTGT
Source organism: Fimbriimonadaceae bacterium (assembly GCA_046598515.1). GTDB lineage: Bacteria > Armatimonadota > Fimbriimonadia > Fimbriimonadales > Fimbriimonadaceae > JANJUB01. Next base: position 7,961 of record JBKJIP010000026.1, read on the forward strand.
TTTCGGTCATCAGCTTACGCAACGCATCCACGTTGATCGCGGCAACGCTCGACGCACCAATGCCGGTCACGTTCGCGGTCCGCTGTCGCACGTCAACGATCGCGATCTCGCCGACCACCGACCCGACGCCGATCTCTCCGAGCTTATCGCCGTCGGCCGTGGTCACAGAGAAGTTGCCACCCAGGACGACGTAGAGGTCCACGGCGTTCTCGCCGATCTTGCACAACTGGTGGCCCGAAGGATAAGCGTGCATCTCGGCGATGGCCGCCACTTGTGCGATTTGCGAATCGGTGAGGCCAGCGACCAAGTAGGTCCCTTTTAGGGCGGCAGGTTCGATCATTACGGGGCGATTCTACACCAAGGCCATCGCAATTCATGAATGTTCGAAGTTAGAATGTCGCAATGGCTTGGAGAAAGAAAGCTTGGATTGGAACAGTCATGTGGGCCTGCCTCCTCGTAGCGACATTCGTGTGGGGCATTCAGAAGATCACCGCGGAATCGGAATCACCTTCGGTGGCAGGCATTAGGGCTCAATCCCTGACGACGGGGGTGCTAGGGCTCCTCTTGACCGGCATTGCTGCGATTTGGGGCATCCTCTGGTATCTCCATGTCCGAAGCAGTGGTGGGGATGCCCGGAATTGAACCGGGATCACGCGCTTATAAGGCACGCGCTCTGACCATTGAGCTACACCCCCGGTTGGGGCGAGTAGGCAATCAACGTATCGAGCGGGTGTCGCGCACGGAGCTATCTTACACGAATCAGAAGCCCGGGCGAGCCCGAAGCCCTTCCAAAATGCCCAACTCATCGATTCGCGAGGTCTCTCGCTGGTGCTTGAAGACTCCGAACTCAGATCCAACCGGATCTCCCCGTGAATCCAGTTTCATCTTTCCCAGGATTTTCTGAGGTTGAGGGGGGCGCAAGATGTTCTGCTGCATGACCGTCAGATGGTAGGGGCCGCCGAGGTCGACCAACTCCAGTACTTCTCGACTAAGCATGGGAGAGTACATCTCCCAACCTCGCTTCCCATAGACCTCGATCCAAGAACCCAAGCTTTTGCCTTCGCGGGTCTCGAAGACGACCCGATAAAACGGGGTCAGGAGCATCGTAAAGCACATTCGGGCCTCATCGGGATCGTGAAAGTGCGTATGCCAAGGGTCGGCCTCGACGGTGAATTCGTTGCCATCCCAATCGAGCATCACCTCGTATTGATCTGAGTAGAGACTGGGAACGCGGATTCGGTCGCCCTCGCGAATGGCTTTGACGTTGTTAGATTCCAGCCACTCCATGACCTCATCAAAGAAAGCCTCAAAGGATTCCTCTTCCTTCCAGAAGTGAATCGGGCCCTCCTTAGGCGCGGGCTTATCGTTCGGAACCGGCATGGCGAACAAGGATTTGACCTCGTCCTCGACGAAGACAACTTCGCCGACCCGCAACTCTTCCAGAAACTCGACCCGGGCTACTTCGCTCGCCTGGTTGCCCGTGGGAGCGCGAACGATTCGATCGGCTTGAAATCCAACCATCTCTTGCCCGTTTACGGTTGCCGCTCCGCCTCGAACCCGCACGAGCCAACGGTCGGGTTCGAACGTCTCTTTCTTGCGATTGAAGAGCTTCACGGCCCGAGATTACCACCGACTTTGACCCCGATCTCTCATCTGCGGGCCTTTGCAACCCGCGCCTCCGGGAGCGCGGAAATCCTCCAAAACGGCGAGCGAAGCAAGCCAACGACCGCAGAGGCGGTCGTAGATTTGTAGCCCCAGGTCGCAGGTCGAAGCCGTTAGGCTCGACCGAAGACCTGGGGTACGAGACGCCCCCAACAAAGCCCGAAGTATGGAGCCGAAAACGACGAGGGCAATGCCCGAAGGAGGTTCGACTCCATACTTCGGGCGGAAACGCGGGGACGATGCAACCCGCGCCCTCAGGGTTTCTTTCCGGCTTACAGTTCGCGTAGGAAAACGTTCTTGAACCAAAGCGTGTTGCCATGGTTCTGGAGCTCGATTTGGCCTTTACGGTAGATGGGTTTATCCCGCTCCCAATAGTTCTCGTGAACGACATTGTCGGTCACCAGTTTCCCATTGAGCCAAACACTCACTCGCTCACCCTTCATACGGATGCGAAACGTGTTCCAAGCGCCAACTGGGCCGTCCGCCCGGATTGAAGGTGACCCGGGGTTCTTTTGGTTATTGTAAAGGCCCCCGGACCCAATCAGATTGTCCCAAATCTGCACCTGGGGTGTGCCGCGCAGATAGATGCCGCTGTCGCCGGCTTTCAATATCTTCCAGTCGACGAGCAGTTCGAAGTCTTTGTAGTCCTTCGCCGTGCACAGGCTATCGCCTTTGCCATCGAAAACGAGGGCTCCGCCTTCGACGCGCCAATGATCGCGCATCCGCTTGTCCGCTTCGGCTTGCTTCGTCCGAAGGGTGTTGGCGTCCATTTTCGCCCGGGCCAAAGGGTTTTCGACCAACCCCTTCCAGCCCGATAGATCGCGGCCATTGAAGAGCGCGGTGAAGCCTTCGGGGGGAATGTTGTCGGGAAGTACAAGAGCAAGAGCCAAAGCGGCGATCATTGCCGCCTAGTTTACGCGTTCCAGCCCCTTCTCCTTGCCGTGGATGCCCGTGCCGCGGGAGGGAGAAGGGGACGGGGGATGAGGGTATGACCGCTCAAGATGACTCTGGCTCAAGGTGGAAACACCCTCACCCTCTGCCCCTATAGCCATTTACTTAACGATTTCATGCCGCAGATTTCGGGATTGCCGCTAAGCCTCAGTCCCCGGCAGGGGACACCGAAGGTAGCCAGGGGTAACCGAAGGGCACCCCTGGTGAGGCACACCACCAAGTGCGGGGCGACTTTGGAGGCTGGGCGGCATGCGCGACGCCCGCAGGGCAAAGCGCATCTCCTTCGCGCTATCGCGCTCGTCGTCTGCGTTTTGCCCTGCGGGCTTTGTTGGGTCG
>JBKJIP010000079.1:0-4054 GCA_046598515.1 Fimbriimonadaceae bacterium
TTTCATGAAGGAGCAGAAGGCGATCAAGCCGGAGTATGAGCTCCTGGACGTACCCCTCTTTCCCACCGCGAAGCCGACATCGGACATCTTGCCGATGATGAAGGTCCGGACCAGCGCCGGGCTCCTATGCACGGCCGATTGGACGACGCCGTCCAAACCCGATATCATCATCGCTTTCTACAAAGCGGAGATCAAGAAAGCGTCTGTCTTGGACACACAGGTCGGACAGACGCTGATCGGCAAAACGAGAGCGGGCAACGATTTCACGCTGAACATCGGCCCGGAAGGAGATCACTGGAAGTTCTCGATTACCGTAATCCGCGACGCTAAGCCTTGATCTTCTTGCGGCGGCGAGCCAAGAGCAGGCCCGCCCCCAAGGCACAGAGAATCGATGGCTCGGGCACGGCAGTGAGTTGCGCACCGAAGTTGGCATAGGGATCGGCCCCCCAACTGTAGGCTGTCCACTCATTTCCGCCGCGCTGCCATAGCCAGTCGTCGCTGAATCCTACAGTCGCTGGATTAAAGTAAGAAGGGCCAATCTCGCCGTCCGAACCCTGACGATTGAAGAGCTGTATCGTCCACACGAAATGATCCGGCACAACTACGTTCGGAATGTCGAATGTGAACTCGTTGATTCCGCCTAGAGTCGTAACTCTCGTCAAAGCGCTCTCATAGAAAACCGTTCCGGGTCCCTGAAAAGACTCGTCGTAGTTACGAAAACGCACGAGAGCATCGAGCGTGCCGGGGGCAGTGCCTCGATATGTGAACAAGGTTTTCAACTCGACGATTTCGCGATCTGTGCCCGCGAGCCAGATTTCGTCGCCGGCCTCCGCGCTCTCGACTTCCCAGGCGGGAAGGAGCGGGAAGTTATTGTCCAGCGAGTGGGTTGTGTTATCGTAGACGATCGTTTGTGCATGTGCCGTGGAGGCGAATGCGAGCGCCGCAAGGGCACCAAAGAAGATTGTTCTCACTTTCCAAAGTCCAAATGCAAGAATCGGGCCTCTCCAGCGAGAGGCCCGAGGTCGTTTTAGTTGAAGTGGAAGCCGACCAGATCAAAGGTCATGCTCCACCGGTTGCCGACTCCGCCGATGTCCGTGTTGTGCTGAATTCGGAAACGAACCTCGCGGGTCGTTGCATGGACGAATCGAGCGGGGTTATTCGTCAGGGTCAGCGAAGTTAGCGTCTCGGTGAGGGTCGCAGGGCGCGTGTCCACGAGCTCATAGGCCGATGTGTTCCAGTTCCATAGCTCGATCGCCTGCTCCGCACCGTTGCCAGTGATCAGCGTATTGCTGGAACGGACGCCGAGGTCGATCTGGGTGATCGCCGCCGCCGGAGCGAAGGTCGATCCGATGATGCCAGTGCCCGATCGAGCACCGCCCGCCGTTGGGCTGATCGTCAGACCGTCGTTATCATCATCTTCGAGGCTGGCAAGGTTTCCTCCGATCTGCGCGCCGTTTACGAGCGTGATGCTCGAAGGCGGCGAGAGGAAGAGGGGACCCTTCGAAGCCGCGCTAAGCGACTGCAGCGTTCCCGGCTTGTACAGGCCAAGCGTTCCATTGTTGCTTGCGGGTGGCACGTTGGTGTCGAACCGGAAGTTGAAGACCGACGAGTACTTGAGAGGATTGGAAGATCCTCCGCCGAAAGCCGTCGTCGACCACGTCAGAGCGTGATCGCTCTGGACCGCGGCCCAACTGTTGTTCGCGTCGCGATCGATGTCGCGGAAGCCGATGTTCTGAACCGTCGCGCCATAAGGTAGGGGCACGGAGAACTGCCGAACCTGTCGATCCAGGTTATGGTTATAAAGCGCGTAGTCGTAGCGCCACATGCCATTGCCGAGCGACGTGGTCTGCACGGCGACGATTGCATCACCCTCGGTCGTCGGTGTGGCCGTGTTTCGCAGTTCACCCCAGCGGTTGATCGCGGGGCCGGTAACCATGGCCGTCGTCGTACTGATGCTCCAAGAGCTTCCACCCCATGACAGGGTCGCTTCTCGAGAACCGAGATTGTTATAGGTGTTTACATCGTTCGAAGCGATGTAGTAAGCCTCATAGAAGTATCGCGCGTTCGGATTGCCGAGATCGGAGTCGAGACAGTCGATGCGGTGATCGACGGCGTCGAGCGTGACCTGGCCCGGGTTTCGGCGCGTGCAGTCGTTGATGTAGTTCGAGAACCACGATCCTTGGCAGGTCCAGACACCGGTGAACGGGTTGACCTCGTCGCGAGCGCCTAAGTAGTTGCGGTCGCCATTATTGCCCGTGCCGTATGTATCGGAGCAGTTCAGGCCCAGCAGGGAACCGGTGCCCGGGTTCTGGCAGCTTCCGCAGCCGTTGGAGTTCGTCGACAAGAAGCCATGCTTCAGCCAGGACCAGCCGACTTGCTCGAACTTGCCGTCTAGCAACCGATAGAGATTCAGAGCGATAACCGGGTGGGTCGTCTGCATCGGGGCGTTCCAAGGAACGTTGACGGTTCCGACGTTGCAGGACGTGGTGGACATAGTCAAGCCGGTGCGACCGTTCGGATAAGTTCCGACCTTGGCCGTGGGGTTGGAGGCTACGGCGAGCGAGCTCATCGCGGAAAGCGAAATGTCGAGTCCAACCGCGGCGGGCGAGGTCTCGGCGACTTCGATTTCACCGCCGTCTTCTTGCTCGGACTGGGCATAAAGCGTGACGGAGCCAACCATCGTGCCTCTTAGCTCGGGATCGCCCATCTCATACGCTAGTTCGTCGCTGATCACAACTTCCATGTCCTGCAGAACGACTTCCTGCGCATTTGATTTGTGCAACTTGCGCGGGCTTCGAAGATCGAAGGCGACGATGGATCCCTTCGACGAGTCGACGGAGAGGCTGAGCTCACCGGTCGATTTGTTGGAGGCGATCGTCAGCCGATCAGAGCTGATCGTCTTGTCGCCGCTCTTGAGGGTGAAGCTGCCTCGGTGAGAAATCTCGCCCCCGTCGAAGCTGGTCAGTTGGCCATTCACCAGCCGGAAGCTGAGGTCGGCATCTTCGATCTGGAAGCCAGGGAGATTGCAGGTCGAGCAACCATTTGCATCGAGCGTCTTGCTGAACGCGATGTCAAGTTTTGTCCGTTTGAGGTTTGCAGGGAGAAAATCGATGGCGGTCCTTCCGCCTTTAATCCGGACTTCGCGACCGGGAGCATTAGGTTGGGCTGGGGTAACCATCCAGACACCAGAAACGACAGCGAGCGCGGAAACCGCCAAAGAAATCTTGCCTTTCATATAGAACCACTTTACCGGGAGCATTCCTGATCCCGGTGGCCATTTTATCAAGTTCTATGCGTAAACCCAAATGCACCGGGGCTGCCGGGTGCTTCAACCCTAAAATCCAAGTAGTTCTGCGGGGATATCGTAAATGCAGACGGCCCGTCTCGCGACGGGCCGCTATGGGGGTTTTCAGGGGATCACTCTCTATTCAATTTTAGGATGTCATCGAGCGGTGCGGCCGCGGAAAATCAGCGAAAGCACGAATAGCACGATGAAAACCAGGAACAGAATCTGTGCGATGGAAGCGGAAGCTCCAGCGATGCCACCAAATCCGAAGATAGCGGCGACAAGCGCGATGACGAAAAATACGGCGGCCCAGTAAAGCATTTGTTTGTTCCTCTCTTTAGTTCGGCCCGGCCCGTTCGGAGATTCTCAAGTTCCGAGACGGGCGGTTGGGCCAGGTTATGCGCGTTCTCTCTTTCAGTTGTCCTATGGGCTCGTACGAGTCCAACTGAATAGAATCGACGCCCCCGACCGTAAGGTCGCAATCAACGTTGGGGAGTCACAGGTAAGAAATCCGAAAGAAGCCAATCCCACCTTTCATGGAGCGCCGGGATGCATCGTGCCCGGCGGGGAAGGCCGGTCCCAGTAAGGGAGACTGACAAGTAGGTGAATCGCTGAGGGCGCGGGTTGCATCGTCCCCCGCGGCGCCGCCCGAGGATGGAGCCGAACCTCCTTCGGGCTAACGCCCTCGTCGTTTTCGGCTTCATCCTCGGGCTCTATTGGTGGGTGTCTCCTACCCCAGGGCTTCGGTCGGGCCGTTGGCCCGACCTG
>JBKJIP010000155.1:0-3154 GCA_046598515.1 Fimbriimonadaceae bacterium
GCTTCGATCAACTGGCGGACGGTGCCGTCTTTGCGCTTGGTGATCCATTCGCGGGTCTTTTGATTCTCCTGGCCAGGTTGGGCGCTGACGCCTTCGAAGTAGATCCCGTCCTTCACCGGCCGGCCCGTCCGAAACACCGTCCAGCCATCTCGGTTAGTCCAGACATGCCGCCACGCCTTCTCGCCTGCGTCGTAGGCGAAGAGAGAACGACCGTGGACTTCGCCGCCGCCCTGACGCCATTCTTCCGTGACACCGAAGCCGCGATGGACCTTCTTGATCGAGTTCTCACCGGCGAATTGGCCGTTGAACGTGACCGTCCACTCTCCGACCCAGTGGTCCATCGCGTCTCCGCCGGGCATACCTTTGAGGGGAAACTCGAGTTTCTCCAGCGTCTTCTTGTACCGCGGTTCGTCGCGCAGGGATGCGAGGTCTTCATCGGCTCTGAGCTGGTCGGGGTCGCTGAATCCACCGGTGATCGCTAACTCCAAGCTCTTCAAGGCGTCAGCCGTTTTGCCCTGACGAGCTTTGACGCAAGCAAGGTTGTAGTCCGTGAAACCCGAGGGGATGCCAAGCGCTTTGGCTTGCACGAAGTCCCCCGCCGCTTTGTCCAATTCGCCTTCCTTGAGGCGACAAACGCCCAACCGATAGCGATACCGGCCCATCTTTGGATTCTCGATCGCGAGTTGGCGATAGAGGGGAAGGGCGGCTTTGTAATCCTTCGCGACGTAGAGGCGATCGGCCTCTACGACCGGAGTTTGGGTGTTGCCGGCCGCAAAGGCAGCCAGGGCAAGAGAAACCAGGAACAGTGAACGCAACATGTTGATTACTATGCTTGGGTCCAGCGACCCGGACCGTGCTTAACTTGCGAATCCACGAGCGTAGTACAGAATGCTAGGTTCCAGACTCAAAATGGTCGGAACGAGGGCCCGCCTCCAAGCGGTAACCTCTCTACCGTAAAACTCTATGGATAACGTTCGAAACATCGTGATCATCGGCTCAGGCCCGGCGGGCTACACGGCGGCACTTTACGCTGGTCGCGCCAGCCTGGATCCCCTTATTTTTGCCGGCATACAGCCCGGTGGCCAACTCATGATCACGACGGACGTCGAGAACTACCCCGGCTTTCCCGATGGCGTGATGGGGCCGGAGATGATGGAGCTTTTCCGCAAGCAAGCGGCCCGATTCGGGGCTGAGATCGTCGATGCCGAAGTCACCAAAGTCGACTTCTCCGAGCGGCCCTTCAAGGTCTGGTCGGGTGACCGATTGGAGTTGGCGAATACGGTTGTTATCGCTACCGGCGCGCAAGCCAAGTGGCTGGGCATACCGAGTGAGGTCACCTTCGGTGGTTTTGGCGTGTCCGCCTGCGCCACCTGCGACGGCTTCTTCTTCCGCAATAAGGTCGTGGCCGTTGTCGGCGGCGGAGACACCGCTATGGAGGAAGCGAACTATCTCACGCGGCATGCCTCGAAGGTCTACGTCATTCACCGCCGCGACCAGTTTCGGGCTAGCAAAATCATGCAAGATCGCGTGATGGAGAACCCGAAGGTCGAGATTCTCTGGAATACTGCCGTCGATGAGATCGTGGGAGTGATGGAGCCTTACAAGAAGGTTTCGGGCATGCGATTGCGCGATACCGTGAACGGTGAGGTCCGCGATCTGGAAGTGGACGGCGTTTTTGTTGCGATTGGCCACAAACCGACGTCTGACTTGTTTAAGGGAATTCTCGACATGGACGAACTAGGCTATATCATCCCCGAGGCTTATTCGTCCAAAACAAAGATCCCCGGCGTTTTCGTCGCGGGCGATGTAGCGGATAGCGTTTACCGGCAAGCGGTAACGGCCGCGGGAACGGGCTGCATGGCGGCCATCGATGCCGAACGATTCTTGGAAGCGCACGGTCACTAAAGAGGCGAGGTTGGAATGATAAGTTTGTTAGCGGCGGCAGCCATCTTGGGCCAGGAGATCGATGGGGTCTGGTTCTCCATCGGTACGGGTCCCGATTCACCGGATAATCGGCTTCGGTATTACATCCCGAACGACCGGCTGAAGACGGACAAGAACTCGCCTATGAAGTTCAAAAATGCTGAGGGGGAGATGGTGCCCTACAAGTTTCCTTTCCTAATTGCCGGTTACGGGCGCCTGGGGCCGAACGATCCTCAGTTCAACATGAAGTTCCGAATCTTTTCGCAAGACCGGAAGACGCACGAAGAGCTTTCTCCGAAGGTCGTGCGGATGTTGCTGCAGATTTGGGATTTGAACATGCGCCGCTTGCAGATCGACCACTCCAAAGCGTTCAATGGCCAGATTGTGGACGTTTACCTCTGCTGGGGCGGCACTCCTGGCGGCGAGCAACGCTTCGACTACGATACCGACGGCGGCCGCGAGACGCGGGTCAACACGATCTACATCTATGACCTCCCATCCTTCAAAGATCCCGTCGAGATGGCGCGCGAAGTGGCCCATGAGTACGGTCATGCCACGCTCCCTCCGATCGGCGGTTTCAAGTCGCCCGAGGACTGGGCGAACGGCTACCTGGGCGAAAAGCTCTACCTGAAGTGGCTTCGAGACGAACTCAAAGCGAACAAGATTGGAACGGATGACACGATGGGCACGACCCTGCCCGTTTTGAATGACTGGGTCCGCAAGAACGTCGATCCACTCATTAAGCAGGCCGTCGAGAACGGTCCCCGCCCGAGCCTCATGAAGGGCACGGGTCCGAATGCGATGGACGCCACGAACGGCTTGATCCTGTACATGTCCGAGCTGATGCCATACGACATCCTATTCCAATCCCTGAAGAACTTCGGTGGGGACGTGACGGCGGGCGGTTATCTGAATGCGCTGCGGGACGCGGTGGTCAATGCTGAGCGAGTGCCATTGCGAATCGACGCCAAGTGGAAGAACATCGCGTTCTGGGTGCCGACGGGACCCACTGGAAAGCTACTAAACGGCAACATCGTTCGCCGTGACGGCGACTGGGCTCTGATCCGGCCGGGACTTACGGGCGTCTGCACGATCGATAACGCCGCGAAGAAGTAGTGTCCTGCAGGTGGTTCACGCCACACGCCCTCGTGTGGCGTGAACCACCTTCAGGACACTACTTCTTCGCGGCGTTATCGATCGTGCAGACGCCCGTAAGTCCCGGCCGGATCAG
>JBKJIP010000206.1:0-5435 GCA_046598515.1 Fimbriimonadaceae bacterium
CATCCGGATCCCGGGGACGGGCGTGTACCGAATCGATGGCACGCCGACCGAGAATATGGGTCAGCAGCCGGACATAAAGGTCGACATCACCCCCGACGAGTATTTCGCGGGCAAGGATGTGCAACTCGACAATGCCATCGAGGTCTTGATGAAGCAAGTCAAGTAATGAATCTCGATCTAGTTTCCGGAGTCATCGATCCATCAGCTCAAACGTCGACACGGCGGATTGGGGATTTGGTGGGCCTGTTTGCAGATGCGGAGGCTCGTCAGACGATGGATCCGGAAACTGTGGTCTACAAGACCTACGGCTGTCCCGGGGACATGGAGGGCGAACAGCTTCTCTACGGCACGACCGTGCTGAGGCCCGGCACGGTCGCTGACGAGTTTTTCATGACGCGCGGGCACTTCCACACCCACCCGTTAAGAGGTGAGCTGTGCTTGACTCTCCGCGGAACCGGACTGCTCCTGCTGATGGATCGGGAAGGGAAGACAGAGAGGGTGCCGATGAAGGAAGGTTCGCTTCACGACATTCCCCCAGACCTTGCCCATCGAGTCGTCAATAGCGGCTCCGAGCCGCTGATCTTCTTCGTCTCGTGGATGTCCGATTGTGGTCACGATTACGAGACCAGCCAGCGGCTGGGCTTCGAGCGCGTTTATCGCTAGACCGTTTGTGCCCATTTCCCCACGGCGGCACTCGCCGACGATGATTCGCGGTATCACTTCCCCGTAATGCTCGCGACTCTCGTTGCCCTCTCTCTCGTTCACTCACCCGCGGCGACCGCCGACGATTATCCCGCCACATGGAAGCGAGTGGAACAGATCATTTCGAACACGTTCTACGATCGTAAGAACCGAAAAGACGAGATGGATCGGTTTCTGAAGTCGGGCGGCGAACAGGCGATGAAGGCGACGACCCGTCTGGAATTCCGAGACAGCGTCTTGGACATGATCGCGAAGTTTCGGGCCTCCCACTTCGATTTTCTCACCCAGGAAGACCAAGGCTACTACGCGATGGACAACATCCTCGGCGGCAAGGCCGAGATGCCTCAAATCGGCGCATGGTTCAAGAAGGGTAACGATGGCTATACGGTCCAGATGGTGCTGAACGGCTCCGAGGCGGAAACGCAGGGCGTTTGGAAGGGCGACAAGATTGTGAGCGCGGATGGCGCACCCTTCCAGCCGATCCGAAGCTTTGAGAACAAGGAAAGCGTCACGCTCACCCTCCAGCGGAATGGCCAAACGGTCACCAAGACGGTGAAACCGACCAAACTCGGCGGGATCGCCATGTTCCTCGAAGCCACCAAGAAAAGCACGCGCATAATCGAACAAGGGGGCAAGAAAATCGGCTATGTCCACCTCTGGACGATGGTGAACGACGATTTTCGGGCCGCTCTCACGAGCGCGATCAACAAGTCGATGGAGACCGACGCCTTTATCCTGGACATAAGAGATGGCTTCGGCGGTCGCCCGGAGCGATTCTTCGATGCTCTCTTCCAACCGGGCAACAAGATCGAGTGGAACTTCGGCGGGGCCATCTCGACCCAGTACATGGGCTATTCCAAGCCCGTCATCGTTCTCGTGAACGAGGGTTCGCGATCGGCGAAGGAAGTCGCCGCGCACCTCTTTAAGTCATCCAAGCGTGGCATTCTTGTCGGCAAGACTACAGCCGGTCACGTGCTCGGGACATCCCCTGCCCGTGTGAACGAGTGGAGCATCTTGGAGGTGCCGATGGTATCGCTCAAGGTTGATGGTATTGATCTCGAAGGTCGCGGCGTGTCTCCGGACATAGAGGTTTCACCCGAGTTCGGCCCCGACGGATCAGACCGAATTCTCGCGCGTGGTCTGGAAATTGCACTCTCAAAGTCGAAATAGCCCCCTTCGACCGTCTAGAATCTCGCAACCGTGCGCTACTTCGTCGTCTCCCTGGACGGGCAAAAATATGGCCCGGCGGATATTCCAACGCTCCAGCAGTGGATTGCGGAGGGCCGCATCATGCCCAACACCTATCTCGAAGAAGAGATTGGGGGCGCCCGCATGCAGGCGGCCGGAGTTCAGACTCTTAGGTTCCCCGTCGATCAACCGATCTCGCCTCCCACGGCGATGCAGGCCTATCAATCGGTCTATACCAACCCGACGAATCCTCCCGCGGCAAATCAGGATCTATCCCAGAATCCTTATGCGGATGGAACCTACGGCTACCAGCAGAGCTATCCGGGTGCCCAGGCTTACTCTGTCTCTGCCCGGCAAAATCTGAATAACTCATGGGTATTGGGCGCGATCGCCATTTCCGTCATGACCGTGGGTTTCTGCTGTATGGTCGGACCCTTGGCGGGCATTGTTCTGTCCATTTTCGGGATGTCCGCCGGCAAAAAGGCGAAGGATGCGGGGCATCCGAACGGCCAATCGGCCTACGTGTTCAACATCGTCATTCTCGTTCTAAGCGTCGTTCTTTTGGGACTTTCCCTCTTCTTTTATCTTTCAGGCACGTTGACTCCGCGCTAACGCTGTAAAATGGGCGGGTGCGGTACTTCGTGGTTACGCCCGATGGGCAAAAATATGGTCCGGTTGACATGGCTACTCTTCAGCAGTGGTCGCAAGAAGGACGAGTCGTTCCGACTAGCGTTTTAGAAGAGGAAGGGACGGGAAATCGGGTCAACGCTTCCGACATGTCGGGTCTGAGCTTTGGGGCGCCGACGGCGACGATGCCGGGACCGGGCGCGCCGGGACCTCAAAGCAATCCCTACACTCAGCAGCAGCCTACCAACCCTTACTCCCAGCCCGGGCCTCAAAACCCCTATCAGAATCAAGGCGCGAATTACTATCGCGGCGGAGCATCGGATCCTGCGGTCCAGAAGGATGTTAACAACGCTTGGATCGGTGGCGTGGTAGGACTTCTTTGCTGCGGCCCGGTCGCGATCTGGGGTCTCACCTGCGCGAACCGAGCGAAGGCGGCGGGACATCCGGGCGCAAATGCGGCCTTCATCTTTAACATCGTCGCGCTGGTGATCTGGGTTATGCTTATCGTCGTCCGGATCGGTTCCCTTCGATAAAAAAGCCGTGGAAAGGGCGTCGACCCTTGTCCGGGGGTACCCTGTAGGGCCGTGAAAGCCGGCCCTCGCCCGATTACGGATAAAGGGAAGCAACGGCGCAAGTTCCCGTGGCTGGCACTGCTGCTGCTTCTCGGGACGATCTATCTCTTTTGGGTGCTGCCCCTGCAATTGGGGCCGCGTCCGCCTAAAGTTGAGTTCTCGGACGATAAATGAAAGTTGGACTGATTGGTTTCTCAGGCTCGGGTAAGAGCACTCTCTATCGCGCAGCCGCGCAAGGCATGGCGAAAGGTGATGTCACCGCCGTCCCCGTTCCCGATCCCCGGTTCGACCTGATCGTCAATCAAGTTAAGCCCAAGAAGATCACGCCGACGTCGGTCATGCTCCACGACAACATGGATGGGGCTCAGATGTCGGGCAAGATGTTCTCCCAGCGGTTCCTCGACGAAGCCCGAAAGATGGACCTTCTTCTGCATGTGGTCTGCGGATTCGCATCGCCATTCTATGAGTCCGTCGATCCTCTGCGCGATGAAGAGTCGATTTCCGTAGAACTGGTGCTCGCCGATCTGCAGATTGTCGAAAACCGATTGGAGCGTCTCGCCAAATCGCTCACCGCCCGAAACCCGGGCTCGCCGGACTACATCGAGAAGATGGTTTTCGAGAAGCTGAAGAGTCCTCTAGAGGACGGAACTCCGATCCGAGCTTTGGAACTGACCGAAGACGAAGAGACGGTTTGCCGCAACTATCAGTTCCTGAGCGCGAAACCGATGGTCGTCGCTTTCAATCTTCCCGAGGATCAAGTCGCCGCCCGGCCCGCGAACATTCAGAAGCGCATCGACGAGCTGGCCGCAAAGGCCACGCCGGCATTCTGCGTGAACGCCCCCATCGAAGAAGAGATTAGCCAGCTCGATGCCGCCGATCAGCCAGAATTTCTATCGTCCCTCGGCCTCGATCAGCCCGCGTCCGCGAAGGTCATCCGGGCCGTCTATGACGCCATGGGCCTCATAACCTTTTTCACGGCCGGAGAGAATGAGACCCGAGCCTGGGAGCTTAAGCGTGGTTCGAGCGCGGTCAAGGCGGCGGGCACGATCCACACGGATATCGCGAAGGGCTTCATTCGCGCCGAAATCGTCCACTACGACGACTACGTGGTGGCCGGTTCACTCGACGCCGCTTACTCGGCGGGCAAGATGAGTCTGGAAGGCAAAGAGTACGTCATGCGTGACGGCGACCTGATTCACATTCGCAATAAGGCGTAGAAGTCTCTATGAGCGCTCCCGCGTACGACATCCAGATGAATACGGCCCTAACGGCCGAACAGCGGGCGCGCTATCAAGATTCGCGGGTCATTCGCAAGTTGCTTCAAGAGGCGAAGACCATCGCGGTGGTGGGACTGAGCACAGAGAAGACGAAAGCCAGCAACATGGTGGCTTCCTATCTTCAAGACGAAGGCTATCGCATCATCCCGATCCATCCGAAAGCAACCGAAATTCTGGGCGAAAAGGCTTATCCGAGTCTGCGCGACGTGCCCGAGCCGATCGACATCGTTGACATTTTTCGCCCCGCCCACGAAGTGGCCGGGATCACCGAAGAAGCCATCGCCATCGGGGCGAAGGCGATCTGGCAGCAGTTGCGCATTATCGATTTGGATGCTGCCGATCGAGCGCTGGAAGCCGGGCTGATCGTGGTTGCGGACAGGTGTATCAAGATGGAACACGGCCGCTACTGCGGCGCCCTGCATTGGGCAGGCATGAACACCGAAGTGATCTCGGCTCAGCGCCGAAAAGCCTGAACCCCTCTCCGTGAATGTTTGTGTCACGGAGAGGGGGAGGCATTCTAGTTTTTGATTACCTTGATGTTGCCCTTTTCGTCGACCGAGATTCGGACGACTCCATTTGCATCGGGCGTGGCTTCGATGGTCTGCTCTTTCCCATCGATCATGAGTTTGAGCGTGACCGGCTTCTTCGACTGAGTGTCGATCGTCAACATACGAAGCGCATCGGATCTCGTGGCCAGATTGCGAGTGCCGGTAAGGGCACGCGTTAGTGCCAACGAGCTTGCCTTTCGATCGACCTGCAGGTTGCTAAGGGCCGCATTCTTACGATTTAGAGTCGTTGCAAGGTTGCGGTTCAGATCCGTCTTGTAACGAATCGAGTTCGTTCGGCTCAGCTCCAGGTCATTGAGATACCGACTGATAGCCAAACGGTCCACCTTCTTGCCCTCTTGCGCGGAGCGCTCGATGAATTTCTGGATTGCGGTCACATCGCGGGCGCTATCCACGTGAAGGTGCCGGATCTGCTCGATAAGTTCGGCCGTGACCTTGTCGTCCGCGGCTTGTGAAGCTACGTTCAGGTTCATCTTGCCAAGCCGCAGGGCGACCTCATATTC
>JBKJIP010000284.1:0-3997 GCA_046598515.1 Fimbriimonadaceae bacterium
GTTCGCGAGATATCCATCATGCTCCTCATGATAGGGAGATGGCATAAGCATCCGAACGTTTTGCCCGATCAGCTCTTCATTGGCGTAGCCAAAAATGGCTGTTACCGCTGGGTTGGCTGTCATGATCTCACCAGCCTCGTCGATCGTGATGATTCCATCAACCACATTTTCGACGACCGCCTTCAACAATTCAGCTTCGACGTTGTCCATTCGGAAAACCAGTCAGCCATTCTGAGAACCGTTCGGTGTCAGACCGCAGAGATCTATCGAAACAAGACCTTCTGTGCAGGATCTTACCTATACGTACGTTTGCAAAAACAAAAAAGGCTCTATGCGGTTTTGAGTGGGTTGGTCGTATTCTTTTTGGTGCGTGAAACGGAGACTTTGCCTCCTAGCCGGGTTGACCGAGGACTGGAGGGTTTTCATCGGTTGCCTGGAATACCATGTAATTGGACCGGACAGCGCGAGCTTCGGCCCCGGCAATTTGGACTTGCTGAACCAGTGGGCCGGGCAACGGCGTGTCACCCTAGGCAAAAAGGGTTCCCCCTGGTTCGAGGAAACACCGCTGAGAGCTAATGGATGTTTGGGCGGCCAGGGTGCGTGTGAGCGAAACGGAGTTCTTTACGAAGAGACCGTTCAGGGAATGCCCGAACTCTTTGGCATGGCCTCGGTGCCCTTGCGACCGAAAGAGGGCCGAGCGCCGTAACCGCAAAATGACTGTTCCGCGTTGCGCCTACAGATGTCGGTGACTAACCTGGGCAAAATGGTGCTATTCTCCGGCTGTCCGAAGTGAAGCAGGTCCGCACCGATACCTGCGGGAGAGGGCGGGAACGATTTGCACCAAGTAAAGGTGTAACATTCGCTGATGCGTCGCTCGCTGCTGCTTCTTGCTTTGCCGTTCGTCTTTTCCTTTGCGGTCGGTCAGGACCGCCTTCAGACTATGCCCCGCTACGACCGTTATGAAAAGATGCGCCGAGAGATCGGCGGCTCCTACAAATCCGGGGATGTGAACCCGACCTGGTCGGCCGATGGCACGGCCATGTCCTTTACCAAGGACGGCAAAACGATGGTCGTCGACCTGAAGAGCTTCAAGATCGCCGAGGGCGAGCCCGTGAAGGCGGCCACGAACACTGGCACGGGAAGGACCGGCCAACGGCGCAATCCCGAACGGGGTCGCCAGTTCGATCGGGTCACCAGCGCCGACAACAAGCTAATGGCTCTGACCCGCGATCGAAACGTGTTTCTGGCGAACGCGGATGGCTCGAACGAGACCGCGATCACGACCGAGGGCAGCGTCGCCGCACGCCTCAAGTACGGCGTAGCGAGCTGGGTTTACGGTGAAGAACTGAATGTGCGCGAAGCGATGTGGTTCTCGCCCGATTCGAAGTATCTGGCCTACTACCGCTTCGATGAGAGCAAGGTGCCCGACTACTACTTGGTCTTTCAACAGACTTTGATCCAGGGCACTCTGGACACCGAAGCCTATCCGAAGGCCGGTGCGCCGAATCCTACCGTCGAGCTCTGGGTCTACGATATCGCCACAAAACAGAAGTTCGAAGCCGACACGACCTTCGGCGATGCCGAGGTTGGCCACTATGTCTACGATGTCGTCTGGTCTCCCAAAGGCGACGAACTGCTTTTCAAGCGAACGAACCGCAAGCAGAACGTCATGCAATTCTGCGCCTACAATCCGGCGACGAAGAAATCGCGCGTGATTGTGGAGGAGAAGCAGCCTCAAAGCTGGGCGGAGAATCATCCTGCCACGCGATGGCTAGAGGATAACGAAACCTTCCTATGGGTCAGCGAGCGGACCGGCTTCAGCAACATCTATCTCGGCCACATCGACGGCCGGCCGCTGAAATCGATCACGCAGTACAAGTTCGACGCCGATGGCATTCTGCGCGTCGACGAGAGGGCCAAAGAGATTTGGTTCATGGCCCGGGACGGGGACAATCCTTATCTCCAGCAACTGCATAGAATCGGATTCGATGGCAAGAACGACAAGCGCCTAACCGATCCCAAGTTCAGCCACACACCGCGTATCAGCACCGACGGCAAGTTTTTCGTCGACCTCGCGGAGACCTACGAGGATCCCTCGTTCTCGCAACTCATCGACCGAGACGGGAATGTCAAAGCCAAGCTGGCAACAGCGGACGTCACCAAATTCAATGAACTGAAGCTGCAGAAGGCCGAGCGGCTCAAGTTCAAAGCGGCGGATGGCACGACCGATCTCTTCGGCTACCTGATGAAGCCAAGCGACTTCGATCCTGCGAAGAAGTATCCGGTGGTAATCAGCATGTACGGTGGGCCGGACTCCGGAACCGATCGGGAGCGATTCCAGACTCCGAGCGCGATGTGCGAAATGGGTTTCCTCGTCGCCTGGATCGACGGCCGCGGCACACGGGGCCGAGGCAAAGCTTTCAAGGACGCGGTCTACGGCAAGCTGGGCGTTGTCGAGATCGATGACCAAGCGGCGGGAGCCAAGTATTTGGCGACGAAGCCTTATGTGGATGCTGATGCGATCGGTGCCTTCGGCACGTCGTACGGCGGCTACGCCTCCGCGATGTGCATCCTGCGCCACCCCGACGTCTTCCGTGCCGCCGTCTCCAGTTCGCCGGTGACGCATTGGGGGAACTACGACACGATCTACACGGAGCGCTACATGGGGCTGCCGTGGGATGGAGAGAACAAGGAAGGGTACGAGATCGGGTCCGCGATGAAGTATGCCAAGGACCTGAGGGGTCGGCTGATGCTGTTCTACGGAACTGCAGACAACAACGTGCACCCCTCGAACACCCTGCAACTGGCCCAGGCTCTACAACGAGCGGGCAAGAGCTTCGACATGATGGTGGGCCCCGACATGGGGCACTCGGGAATCAACCAGACGCGCATGTGGGAATACTTCGTGGACCACCTCATCCTGAACGTCCCTCGCAAGGGACTGGAAAAGCAGTACAAGCTGTATAGAAGCCGGCGGTAGCGCCTCGCCTTGCCGTCCGATGTTCGTGACTACAAAGAGAGAATCCGCGACGCGGATTCCATATCCTTATCGCCCCGCCCGCTGAGGTTCACCAAAACTCGCGTGCCCGGCTCAAAGAACCCTGGCTTCATAAGCGGAGCAAAGGCATGGGCGGACTCGAACGCGGGGATGATGCCCTCATTTACAGCCACCCACCGAAATGCGGCGAGGGCCTCGTCGTCGGTGATGGCGGAATAATGGACACGGCCCGTGTCTTTGAGGTGCGAATGTTCGGCGCCAACGCCGGGGTAGTCGAGGCCGGCACTGACGGAATGGGTCGCGATAATCTGACCGTCTTCGTCCTGCATCAGGTAACTGTAAGACCCGTGAAGCACGCCCGGTCGGCCGGCGGTTAGGGGTGCGGCGTGCATTCCGGAATCAAGCCCGTGGCCTCCGGCTTCAATCCCGTGAAGGGCGACCGAGGCGTCATCTAGAAACCCAGCGAAGAAGCCGATCGCGTTGGAACCGCCTCCCACACAGGCAACGCCCGCATGGGGCAGGCAGCCGTACTTCTCGAGGTACTGCGCGCGTGCTTCATCGCCGATAACCCGCTGGAACTCGCGAACCATTCCGGGATAGGGGTGGGGGCCGGCGGCGGTGCCGATGATGTAGTGCGTGTCGGCTACATTGGTTACCCAGTCCCGCATCGCCTCGTTGAGGGCGTCCTTGAGCGTCTTTGTGCCGGAAGCAACCGGGTGGACCTTTGCGCCGAGAAGCTTCATCCGGAAGACGTTGAGCTCTTGCCGAGCGCAGTCTTCCTCACCCATATAGACCTCGCACTTCATGCCAAAGAGCGCGCAAACGGTGGCCGTGGCGACACCGTGCTGACCCGCTCCCGTTTCCGCGATGATCCGCGGCTTGCCCATACGGCGGGCGAGGAGGCATTGGCCGAGGGCATTGTTGATCTTGTGCGCCCCCGTATGGTTGAGGTCTTCCCTCTTGATCGTGACGTGCAGACCGGTCGCGTCGGACAGCCGC
>JBKJIP010000293.1:0-5085 GCA_046598515.1 Fimbriimonadaceae bacterium
CTATCACGACTATCCCGTCGAAAGACGGCGTCTGGAGCGAAACCTGAGCTACAAGTGCCGCAAATGCGGCGTGGCGTTCAATCGCGCAAGACCACTAAAGCGGGGATGCAAGTACACCCACGTAGGCTGCGGCGGCACCATCGAGCCGGGTGAGTAAAATTTTTACACTTTCAAGTAACTTTCAGGGAGCGTGGGGATGGCTCGTCTACTCCAAAACTAATTTTAGAATCTTTCATGGAGCGCGGGGATGCATCGTGCCCCGCGTTTCGATAAGACAAAATGGCGAACCGCCGACCACACAAACTCGATCCCGCCCACTACGTCGGCCGCTCCGCGGCCCTAACGATAATGCTGATGGGCCGCCAAGCAGTCCTATCCCGCCCCGATGTCGTGGAGGGCCTGCTCGCGAAACTCCGCGACGCTATGGAAAAGCACGAGTGCCTTGTGCCGATCTACTGCTTCATGCCCGACCACTTGCACATGATCGTCAAAGCAGGGAGTGACAAGGCCTCACCAATGGTCGCCATCCAGAAGTTCCGGCTGCAATCCGGAATCTGGCTCTACAACCACGGCTACAACCGTTGGGAGTCTGGAGACTGGGACGATGTGATCGGCAGTCAAGAGGAGTGGTAGCGTCAGATGCTGTACATTGCCCGGAACCCAGTTCGGGCGGGGCTGGCCGAGAACTGGCTTGATTATCCGTACACGGGATCGCTTTGCGGCGATATTAGGGAGATCTTCTTTTGAAGCGCGAGCAAGCGAGAGACGCGCGAGGTGCCACTTCACCAGTGCGCCGAAGGCGCACCCTCATAACCTTTACCTTTCATGGAGCGCGGGGATGCATCGTGCCCCGCGTATTCGGAATAGGATTGGTTCTTTTCGGAATTGGGTGCGATTCCAAGAACGCGGGGCACGATGCATCCCCGCGCTCCATGAAAGAAAATTTAAAGAATGGGGTGCCTTCGGCACCTAAGGAGGCGATCACCTCGGTAGCGCAAGGCGATAAGTATCCCGCAATCATCCAAATCGACGGCCCCAAGGAAGATCAGGACGCCATCAACTCTTGGATCGCGAAACTTCAACTTGCCTTCGATCAAAGCAAATCGGGCGTGCCCTCTCCATTTCTCGGACACAACGACCCGTACAAGGGGCATATCTTCTGGGATGCCGACGTCTGGCTCTTCCCTGCTCTTGCCCTTCTGGACCCGAGGCGGGCGACGAATGTTCCGGATCTCAGGCTCGAATGGCGAACTGAATATACAGCGGGAACCTTGTTCTGGGAAGTCAACCAGATGAACATGGGCGTCGTAGTCCCCACTGCCAAACTGCACCGAAGTCAAGTCGGTTCCGCATGGTGGATGCTGCAGCGGGCGAATGCCCTGGGCTTGGTAAACAAAACCTGGAAGTTTGACTTCGAAGTTTTCCCGAAAGAGGCGACCGACTTTTACAAGGGAATCTCGATCAAAACCAAGCGCGGCTACGAAATCCACGGCGTCAAGAGCATCGACGAATACGGCGAGAAGGTCGACAACGATCTCTACACCAACCTCGTCGCGCGGAACGCGACCGGTCTTCCCTACTATCTCCCGCACGACTCAAAGAGCCTCCTCACCTACGACGGCGACCGAAACCGCACCTACCAGCAAGCCGCCGCCGTGCTCGCGATCTTTCCGCTGCAGGCACCCGAAGCCGAAAATCAAGCTCAAGTCATGATGGATCGCTTCGCGCGCAAGGTCAACAAAAGGGGACCCGCGATGTCGGACTCGATCCACGCCACCATCTATGCCCGACTCGGCCAGAGAGAGAAAGCCTATGAAACGTGGCAAAAATCTTGGCGTGACTTCCAGCCCGACTTGGAGACGTTCAATGAGTATAGAAATCAAAAACGAAGCTATTTCATCACGGGAGCGGCCGGGTGCCTAAACACCGTGCTGTACGGCTTCGCCGGATTTCGGATAGACTCGAAGAAGCTCCCAGGCGCGTCCTGGACCAAGCAACTCGATGGGGGATATTGGTTGAGCATTAAGCCGCAGTTGCCGCCGAAATGGCGAAGCATCACCGTGCCCTTTACGGTTCTTGGAAAGAAGTACACTCTCGTCGCCACCCACGCAAAGGTGTCGGTGAACTAAGGAGATCCCTGAACGAAATGCCAAATGTCGTCTTCACCATCGACTGCGAAGGCGCACTGCACGACCGTTGTTATACGGCCGAATACGTGCGCATCCTCGAATCCGCTTTCGTCCCCGCCACGTGGCTCATCCACGTGAGCATGAAGGACCCCAGCGCCAACACGAACCTGTACTACCACGAGTTCGTCCACAAGATCCCCAGTTGGCATGAGTTCGGAATGAAGGTCAACTTCGAGAATGAGCGCGGTTACGTCGAAGATCAGAAAGAGCGATGCAACATCATGTGGCTCGCCAAGGACACGCTGAAGAGCCACCTCATCAAGGCCACCGCTTTCCGAGCCGGCGGCTTCGCCCTCTTGCCCGGAGACATCAAGTATCTCGAAGAGATGGGCATCCTCGTCGACACGTCCGTCGTTCCCGATGCGGAATACAAGATGTTCGTCGATTGGACCGGCGCTCCCCATGAGCCGTACCATTCCGATGCTGCCGACCTCAAGAAGGAAGGTCAGAACCGAATTCTGCACGTTCCCGTCGCCACCCACAACGGCGTTCACGGCTACCTGCACCACGGTTTCGACAGCCTAGTTCCCCTCTTCGAGGCGAACATGAATCGCGAAGTCATCTGCCTCGGTCTCCGCGATTATCACGACAGCCGCGAAGATCTCCAGAAGACCATCGCCTACTTCCGAAGCAAGGGTGCCCACTTCACAACCCTCACCCAAGCTGCTAGTGAGCACTTCGAGCACCATGCGGCGCTCGCCGCCGAGTCGTCTCAGGCTTCTTCCTGAGGGGTTCCAGTCAAAGAAAAGCCCGCAGCTATCTAGCTGCGGGCTTTTTTGTTTATGTCAGGAGAGTTCCTAAAGAGGGCGGCGGATGTATTGTGCCGCCGTAAGCGGAGGAAGTCCGAAGCCGTCGCCGAGGCACAAGCATCCTCGGCCCACATGGGACTCTGACGGCACTAGGGCCGGCCGAAGACCTGAACCCAGAAGACGCGGCCCTTGGCGTCCTGTGTGACGCCTACTCCGATCTCCGTGAAGTTCTTGTCCGACAGATTCTGATAGTGACCCGGGCTCTTGATCCAGCCGTTCACAACGGCATCCGGGGTGGAGTAGCCGTAAGCCACATTCTCGCCGATGGTCGTCCACTTATAGCCGCCGTCGTTAAATCGCTTTTCGAGGTGACGGCCTTTTGAGTCGACATGGGATAGCTTGCCGCTTTTGGCCAAGTCTTCCGCCATGTCCTGAGCGACGATGACGAGTCGGTCGTTTTCGACCAGGGCGCTCGAGCCGATGCGAGCCCGTTCCTGATTGGTGAGCTTGATGACCGACGCCATCATCTCACCGATCGTGAGAGCGGCGGGCGCGTTGGCGCTGGCAGAGAGGGCAATGAGAGAGGTTAGAAAGAGTGCGGGCATAAGATCCTCCACCAGGGAGATTCCACCTAAGGACGGCCCATAACCCGGTTAGGAAACCGGCTTTCAAACCATTCCTCGAAACGGTGAATGAGAGACGCGACCATCGCTATTTTTGCGAGGCAACCTAAAAGCTAACAAAAGGACAAGCGGCCCGGACCGGTGCGCTCGGCGGAAAATGCCCACGTTAGTTCAAAATTGCGTTGAAGTGCCCGAAGATTCTTTGCTTAGCCCCTCCCTCGAAACCGCATTCGAACGCCCTCGCGGCGTCAGTAGCGTCGAAGTTCGCGACGGATACTCCCAAGTCCACATTTCCCATCTCTTGAATCTGGACGAGGATCGTCTCCACATTTTGGAGGCCGTGGCCGCCGCCGGCGTCAGCTTGGACTTCGTGAAAATGACCCCGTCCGGGCTTTCCTTCATCGTCCGCGAGGAGGATGATGACCGCGTGGAGGAAACTCTCCGCAACGTCGTCGGCATGCAAGAGGGCAGCGGCGACGACAAGCCTCATTTCTCGGTTCGGGAGAAGCGCAGCATCGTTCTCGTTCATGCCGTCAACATTCGTGACGAAGAGGGTTTGATTTCACGTGTCGTCCAAGCCGCAATCACGGCGAATGCGCACATCGACCACATCGGCGACATGCACGACAAGGTTCTCCTCATCGTCCGCGCCGAGGACGCTTCTAGGCTCGCCGAGACGATGGGCGAGATGCAGGACGAGGGCCAGACCCTGAGCGCGCCGCGAGGCTACGTCAGCAATCCCGAGTCCGCACCAAAAGCGAATCGCAAGATCAAGGTTATGAAGTTCGGGGGCACCAGCGTCGCAACCCCGAAAGCCCGGATGCAGAGTGCGCTCAAGGTCGTAAGCGCTAAGGAAAAGGGCTTCATGCCCGTCGTCGTCGTCAGCGCCATCGGTCGCCGCGGCGAACCTTATGCGACCGACACGCTCCTTGGCCTCCTCAAAGAAATCGACCCGAATGTTACGCCGGACGCTCGCGAGTCCGACCTTCTTGTCGCCTGCGGCGAGATCATGTCCAGTGTCATCTTCGCGCACACGCTGAAGACCCTCGGCCACGCCGCAATGGCCTTCCGGGGTGGCCAAGCCGGGATCCGGACCGATGGCGTTTTCGGCAATGCCCGGATCGTCGGCCTGAACCCGGTCGCTCTGTTCAAGAGCGTTGAGGAAGGTTACATCCCCGTGGTTTGCGGCTTCCAGGGTGTCTACGTCTCCGGAGACGGCATGCCCGGCGGCGAGCTGACGACTCTTGGTCGAGGCGGATCGGACACGACGGCGAGCGCCGTCGGTGCCGCCATGAATGCCGACGCGGTCGAGATCTTTACCGACGTCGAAGGCGTGAAAACCGCCGATCCCGATTTTGTGCCTCACGCTCCGACTCTGCGGAAGGTCACTTATGACGAAGTCGCGGAGATCGCCCATCTTGGCGCAAAGGTCGTCCATCCCCGGGCCGCGGAGATCGCGATGAAGTTCGATATTCCGCTCTGGGTCAAGAGCACCTTCAGCGATGACGAGGGCACCGAGATCGT
>JBKJIP010000116.1:0-3766 GCA_046598515.1 Fimbriimonadaceae bacterium
CGAACGTTCTTGCACATGCCCGGCGAGAACAATACGTTTGGCGCGGACGACGTCGATCCTTCGGAGTTTGCGGACACAGAACTCTTTCATCTGGGCTACCCGCCGCTCCTGGCCATGATGTATCGAAATGAAGGCGAGGAGCTCGTCGCGCTCCTCCGGAAAGTTCATGCCGAAGGCATTGCCGTGTCCCTGGATATGAGCCTGCCCGACCCAAACTCGGAATCAGGTCGCGCCCCTTGGAAGCGGATATTGGAAAGAGCGCTGCCGCTTGTGACTTACTTCTTTCCCGGCGATGCGGAGCTGCAGTTCATGTTGGGAACGGACGAAGACGACGAGACTCTGATCCGCCGGTGTCTCGATATGGGCGCGGGACGTGTCATCTTGAAGAAGGGCGACCGGGGCTTGGCGACGCTCGAAGATGGCAAGTTACTTCGCCATAGATGTTTCTGCGTGGATGTGGCGGGAACGACTGGCTCCGGCGACGCCACCGTTGCAGGATTTCTCATGGGAGTCGTCAAAGAATTCAGTATTGAGCAATGCATGGAAGCCGCCTGCGCCGTCGGGGCGCACAGCGTCGAAGCCGTGGACGCGGTTAGTGGCATCAGGAGCTGGCCGGAAACGGAAACCCGTATCGACGCGGGATGGAAGAAACGATGAAGAGAAGCGAAATCAACCACTTGGTGCTATCCGCCAGGGCATGCTTCGAAGCCCACGGCTGGACGCTGCCGCCGAAGCCCAAGTGGGACGTCACCGACTTCGGCCTTGGAGATTGGCGAACGCACGGGCTTGTGCTGGTGAACTTGGCCGAAGAGCAGGAATATTGCGAGAAGCTGATGTATGCGCGAAAGGGGATGGTTACGCCGGCTCACACCCATTTCGTCAAGAAGGAAGACATCATCTGCCGCTGGGGCACGCTACGCGTCCAGGTTTGGATGGGCGAGCCCGGGTCAAAGGAATCGTTCACCGTACAAGTGAATGGAGAGCTTCGGCGATGTCAGTCCGGTGACTTCATCGATCTGCCGGCTGGCCAGCGCGTCACCCTGACCCCGGGCATTTATCATGAGTTCTTCCCGCTTACCGAAGAGTGCATCATCGGCGAGGTCTCGACGGCTAACGACGATGCCAACGACAATATCTTCTTCGACAAAACGATAGGACGCTTTTCGGAGATTGAAGAAGATGAAGTAGCGCTTGTGCGGCTCGTGAATGAATAGGGCCGGCTATGCAAAATCAGGATCCAAATGTGGGCCGTGAATGATCGTGTCGCGGCGAAGGCCTTTCGGCAAGTCCGAATCAATTCGCAGGACTCGACTTACGCACCGGTCGGCAACGCCGCTCGATGGCGAGTGGCGTGATCATTTCCGCGGGCCACGGCTACACCGATAGGCGAGATCCCGCGATGCCCGGATGGGCCGAAAGTGTCGCGGGACGGGCATCCGCGACCCACGCGGGCCAATCTTTACGGACAGGGCCCCAGCCTTTCCCAAGCCGCCTTGTCCAACGCCTCCCGATGATCCGGGTGCGCGATCTCGATCAGAGACTTCGCTCTCTGTCGGAGGTTTCGGCCGTACATCTCCGCGATTCCATATTCGGTCACGATATAGTGAACGTGCGCCCTGGTCGTCACGATGCCCGCTCCCGGTTTAAGCATTTCCACGATCCGTGATTCGCCCCGGCTCGTCACGGAAGGCAACGCGATGATGGGCTTTCCACCCTCGGAAAGGGAAGCGCCGCGGATGAAGTCCATTTGGCCGCCGATGCCGGAGTACATGCGCGTGCCGATGGAGTCGGCGCAGACCTGGCCCGTAATGTCCACCTCGATAGCCGAGTTGATCGCGGTCACCTTCGGATTGCGGCGAATGACAGCGGTGTCATTCACATACGCGACGTCGAGCATGGAAACCATAGGGTTGTCGTCCACGAAGTCGAAGAGCCGCCGACTGCCCAGAACGAACGTGGCGACGATCTTGCCGGGATGGACTCGCTTGCGGCGCCCGGTGACGACGCCTTTGTCGATCAAGTCGATAAGGCCATCGGAGAACATCTCCGTGTGAACACCCAGATCTCGGTGATTGGTTAGCGCAGCGAGAACGGCATCGGGAATCGCACCGATCCCCATCTGCAGGGTCGCCTCGTCCTCGACCAGATCGGCCACATGCCGCCCAATCGCGGCTTCAACATCGGTCGGCGGAATGCCGCCGTGCTCCGGCAGAGGCGTGTCTTCCTCGACGAACGCGGTTAGGTCGCTGACGTGAATAAGCCCATCGCCGTGGGTTCGCGGCATGTGGTGGTTCACTTGTGCGATGACAAGCGGGGCCGATTGCATCGCCGCTCGAGTGGCTTCGATGGAAACACCGAGCGAGCAGAACCCGTGGCGATCCGGGGGCGAGACTTGGATCAGTACGGCGTCGAGCGGCATTCGGCCGCTGCGGAAAAGCGCGGGGATCTCGCTGAGGAAGACGGGGACGAAATCGGCACGGCCCTCCTGAACGGCCTTCCGGATGTTGGGTCCGATGAAGAGGGCATTCACCCTAAAGCTATCCTTCATCTCCGGCTCGGCGTAAGGAGCCGCCCCTTCCGTATGGAGCTGCACAATCTCGACGTTGCGCAGTTCGGGAGCCCGGTTGGTAAGGGCATGGACCAGTGCCTGGGGTGCGGCGGCCATACCATGAATGTAGATTCGGTCACCGGTCTTGATGCCGGCAACCGCGTCGGTCGCGGTAACTGCTTTAACCGCCACTAGGCTTCACCACACTGCGACAAAAGCAGGGAAAGGGGAGGAGCACGCGCCCCAAAGGTTTAACATCCATGTTCTTCTTATTCAGGGCCTGCGCATCCGAGGTCCGTAATTATGATGCAGAGCGACGCCTTGCGCCGAATAAGTTCCGGTTGGATTGATGACTCGACAAAGGACCATGACATCGTCGGTCGCTTGGGTCGCGGTTAAGGCGATTTCCAGATCGATTGCGGAGCCGTCTTTGCACGTCGCCTTAATCGGCGGGTGATAGCCCATTTCGCGCTTGCGGACGCTCGCCAAGAAGCCCTTTCGATAGGAAACATGAATAGTTTGCAAATCGTGCGGGACGAGCATCTCCATGGACTGTCCGATCAGGTCTCTCGCCGAATATCCCAGGGTCTTATAGACGACATTATTGGCCGAGATAATTTTTCCGGTCTGACCATGGATCAGGAAGATCAGATCGGTCGAGGTGTCCATAAGCGCATTGAGGCGGGCCTCTCCCGCCCATACTTCACCCTCTAAACGGTGCCTTTCGATTCGTTCGTAAGCCAGCAACGTCTCGAAATCTTCGGTGTTACTAGGTTCCTTTGAGGCTAGTTTCTCGCCGATAGCAACCCAAACTATGTTGAGCTGGTCATCGGTAAAGTCTAGCCGTGAGCAGACTTCCCGACGGCTGAGCGACGAACGAAGGAGGTTAAGCACCTCTTTTTCTCTTTCGCTCAGCAACGAATACATGTCCTCATCATATGCCACTGTTCCTAAATTCCCAAGCCGTCATTCAAATGGAAGCGATTGCCTGAGGATAAGCACGGAGCAGGGTGCGGCTAACATGGTCTCATAGGAACAACTTCCGATAATGAGTCTCTCCATAATCCCGTGGCGATTCGCTCCCATCACAATAATGTCGACATCGAGTTCCTTCGCCTTGCTCGCAATCACTTGACTCGGAATCCCATGATCGACCGCAATTTCAACGGTGTCGCTGGCCGACGCGATTCGATCTCGGGCTCCACTAGCGATCTTTCC